>CAZFFB010000088.1:0-7612 GCA_964517735.1 uncultured Pseudomonas sp. | reverse complement strand
GCGTGCTGGCCGCCTGGGTGGTGCTCACCGGACTGCGCGACCTGCTCGACAAGACCCGCCACAAGGGTCTGCTCAAGGGCATCGCCGGCCTGTCGCGCAGCTACTGGGGCATGCAGGTCGCCCACCTGGGCATCGCCGTGTGCGCCCTGGGCGTGGTGCTGTCCAGCCAGTACGCGCTGGAGCGCGACCTGCGCATGGCGCCGGGCGAGTCGGCGGAGCTGGGCGGCTATCAGTTCGTCTTTGAAGGTGCCCGTCATCATGATGGCCCCAACTACACCTCCGACAAGGCCACCGTGCGGGTCATCGGGGATGGGCGCGAGATTGCCGTGCTGTACCCCGAGAAGCGCCTTTATACCGTGCAGCAGATGCCGATGACCGAGGCCGGCATCGATGCCGGCTTCTGGCGCGACCTGTATGTGGCGCTGGGCGAGCCGCTGGATGAAGGTGCCTGGGCGGTGCGTCTGCACGTCAAGCCCTATGTGCGCTGGATCTGGCTGGGTGGCCTGATGATGGCCTTTGGCGGCCTGCTGGCGGCCATGGACCGTCGCTACCGGGTCAAGGTGCGTACACGGGTCAGCGAGGCTCTGGGTCGCGAGGTGCAAGCATGAACCGTCGCCTGTTGCTGCTCCTGCCGCTGCTGGCTTTTCTGGTACTGGCCGGCCTGCTCTACAAGGGTCTGTTTCTTGACCCGCGCGACATCGGCACGACGATGATCGGCAAGCCGCTGCCGGCCTTCGCCCTGCCGTCGCTGGAGGAGCCGACGCGCACCATCACCGCCGCTGACCTTGAGGGGCCGGCGCTGGTCAACGTCTGGGCCACCTGGTGCCCGACCTGCCGCGCAGAGCACGAGATGCTCAACCGCCTGGCTGCCCAGGGTGTGGTGATCTACGGGGTCAACTACAAGGAAACCGGCGATGCGCGGCGCTGGCTGGCCGAGCTGGGCAATCCCTACCGCTTCAACCTCGAAGACCCGCAGGGCAGCCTGGGCATCAACCTCGGCGTCTATGGGGCGCCGGAAACCTTCCTGCTCGACAAGGATGGCATCGTCCGCCACAAGTACGTCGGGGCCATCGATGCGCGCGTCTGGCGCGAACAGCTGGCGCCGCTGTACCAGACGCTGCTCGATGAGGCTGGCCAATGAAGCGCATCCTGCTGGCCGCCGCTCTGGGATTGGGTGTGCTGCTGAGTACCCAGGCCGCGGTGGATACCTACGAGTTTCGTGACGAGGCCGAGCGCGCCCGCTACCGCACCCTGGTCGAGGAGCTGCGCTGCCCCAAGTGCCAGAACCAGAATATCGCCGACTCCGATGCGCCGATCGCCATGGACCTGCGCCGCGAGATCTTCCGCATGCTCGGCGAGGGGCAGAGCAACACGCAGATCATCGACTACCTGGTCGATCGCTACGGTGACTTCGTGCGCTATCGCCCGCCGGTCAATGCCCGTACCTGGCTGCTCTGGTACGGCCCCTGGCTGATGCTGGGTGGCGGACTGCTGGTGCTGGGGGGCATCGTGTTGCGCCGGCGCAAAGTTCGCGGGCCGGATGCCGGGGTGCCGGGGCCTGATGATCTTTCCGCCGAGGAGCGTGCGCGCCTCGACCAATTGCTCAACCACAAGGCTGATCGCTGATGACCACATTCTGGCTGGCTGCCGCTGTCCTGCTGTTGGCGGCCCTTGCCCTGCTGCTGATCCCTGTGCTGCGCGGTCAGCGGGCCCAGGCTGAAGAAGACCGCACCGCGCTCAACGTCGCGCTCTACCAGGAGCGCATCGCCGAGCTGGATGCCCAGTACGCCGCCGGTGCCCTGGACAGTGCCCAGCGTGAGCACGGACGCAGCGAGGCGGCCCGCGAGCTGCTGGCCGATACCGAAAAGGGCGGGCTGCAGACCCGCCATGCACTGGGGCGCTGGCTGCCGCTGGCACTGAGCCTGCTGCTGCCGGTCGTGGCCGCCGGGCTCTATCTGCAGTGGGGGGCCAGTGGTGCCCTGGCGCTGCGTCAGGACATGGCGCAGGCGCCACAGACCCTTGAAGAGGCTGTTGCTCGTCTGGAGGCTACCGTCAAGGCCCAGCCGGACAACGCCGAGGCCTGGTACTTCCTTGGGCGCAGCTACATGAGCCAGCAGCGTCCGCAACAGGCCGCCAGCGCCTTTGCCCGTGCAGTGGACAAGGCCGGCCGGCATCCCGAGCTGCTCGCCCAGTGGGCGCAGGCCCTGTACTTTGCCGGCAACCAGCGTCTGAGCGATGAAATCCGTCAGCTGGGTGAGGAAGTGCTCGCCCAGGATCCCCAGGAGGTCACTGTGCTGGGGCTGTTTGGTGTGGCGGCCTTCGAGGAGCAGCGCTTTGCCGATGCCATCGAGTACTGGAGTCGCCTGGCTGCGCTGCTGGCGAGCAACGATCCGTCCCGTGCAGCGATCGAGGGCGGTATCGCCCGTGCCCGTGAAGAGCTGGCCGCCCGTGGCGAAGCCGTGCCCGAGCCTGCGGTCGCCGCTGCGCCGGTGGCACTGAAGGTGCGGGTCAGCCTGGCGGCCGAGCTGGCCGACCAGGTGCAGCCTGGCGACACGGTGTTTGTCTTCGCCCGCGCCGCTTCCGGCCCGCCGATGCCGCTGGCCGCCAAACGCCTGACCGTCGCGGATCTTCCCGCCGAGGTCAGTCTCTCCGACAGCGACGCGATGATGCCGCAGCTCAAGCTCTCCGGCTTCCCCGAGGTACAGCTGGTGGCGCGCATCTCCCGCGCCGGTAGCCCGAGCGATGGCGAATGGTTCGGCGAGCTGCCACCGGTCAAGATTGCCGAGAGCAGCACGCAGGTGCTGGTGATCGATACGCCGGAAGTGCAGTAGGTTCACGGCAGCGGGCGATATCTCGGAGCAACGCCAGGCCGCTCAGTCGTGGAGCGGCCTGGCGTTGCCGTCATGACAACCCTCACGTTCCGCGCAGGCCTTTCCGGATAGGCCTTTCCAGAGGAGTCCAGCGGTGATCTATCTGAATACCGAGCACCTCGAGCGCTGCATCCAGACCCTGCGCTCTTCCCTCGACCTGTATGTCCGGGCCGAACCTGACAGCATCGAGCAGGAAGTTTTCCGCAATGCCATCGTCAAGGGCTACGAGCTGGTCCAGGAAGCCGCCTTCAAGCTGTTGCGCAAGGTATTGCGCGAGTTCGGTCATGGCGCCCGCAAGCTCAACGACCTGCCGATCAAGGATTTGCTCAGGCTGGCCGCCAGCCACGGGCTGATGACTGTCGAGGCGGTGGAGCGCTGGTTCGCCTACCGCGACAATCGCAACAACACTGCCCACGACTACGGCGAGGGCTTCGCCAAGGAAACCCTGGTGCTGTTGCCGGCATTTCTCGACGATGTCAGCGAACTGGCCACCGTGCTTGACAGTCGGCTCGGCAAGGACAGCGGCCATGCCCAGGCGTGATGACGACCAGCTGCAGCTGCTGCCCCGTTACCTGGACATGGTGCGGCAGATCCTGCGCCAGCATGTGGCGGATGCCGAGGTCTGGGCCTATGGCAGTCGGGTGACCGGCGGCAGCTACGAGGCCAGCGATCTCGATCTGGTGCTGCGCAGCCCATGCGCGCTCGATCAGCCCGACAGCCGCCTTGGTGCGCTGCGGGAAGCATTCTCCGACAGCAACCTGCCGATCATCGTCCAGGTGGTCGACTGGGCGCGGATTCCCGAAGCCTTCCGCCGCGAGATCGAGGCGGGGTATGTGCTGGTGCAGGAGGGGGGCGGCTGAGCCTCGCCGTCACTCCCTTGCCAGCCGTTCCTTGCTGCCCGTGAGGCGGCAGGCGCAGTCCGGGCCTAGCGGCTCAACTCATACGCGCACATGCCCACCGTCGAGGCCAGGTTCAGCGACTCGATGCTGCCGCAGCCGGCAATGGTGAAGGGCCGGGCGTCGAGGGCGAGCAGCTGCTCGCGCGGCACGCCGCGGGCTTCGTTGCCGAACAGGTAGCAGTCGAAGTCCCGGAAGCTGGCCGCCTGCACGCGCTCGCCCTGCATGTCCAGGCAGGCGATGCGGGCAAAGCGGCTGCGCAGCGCATCCAGCTCGACCTCCAGCTCCAGCGGCGTATGGAAGATCGCGCCCATGCTGGCGCGCACCACCTTGGGGTTGTACGGGTCGACGCTGCCCGGGCTGAGCAGGCAGCGGAAGCCGCCGAACCAGGCCAGGGTGCGCAGGATGGTGCCGAGGTTGCCGGGGTCCTGGATCTCGTGCAGGTAGATGGCGCGCTCGCGCGCCGCCGCGGTGACGGCCGGGGCGCTGGCGTCCGGCAGCGGCACCACGGCAAGAATCCCCTGCGGCGTCTTGGTGTCGGCGATCTGCGCCATCTGCCGCGCGCTGATCAGTTGGGTGCAGAACGGGCTCTGCCAGTGCTGGTAGGCCTCGGTCACGTACAGCTGGCTGCGCAGCAGCCGCGGGTCGTGCGCCGCGGCCTTCTGCAGCTCCAGCAGCAGGTGCTCGCCTTCCACCAGAAAATGGCCGAACTCGGCGCGGTACTTCTTCTGCTGCAGCTTCTTGATGTCGTCGAGTTTCATCAGGGCGGCGCTCAGTGGCTCGGCTCGGCGGTCGGCTCGAGCGTAGCTAGCATCGAGCGGGCCACCGCCTCGGCGACCTTGATGCCATCCACCCCCGCCGACAGGATGCCGCCGGCATAACCGGCGCCCTCGCCGGCCGGGAACAGGCCGCGCAGGTTGAGGCTTTGCAGGGTCTGCGGGTCGCGGGTGATGCGCACCGGCGAGCTGGTGCGGGTCTCGATGCCGGTGAGCACCGCGTCGTTGCGGTCGAAGCCGCGGATCTGCTTGCCGAACACCGGCAGCGCCTCGCGGATCGCCTCGATGGCATAGTCCGGCAACGAAGGGGCCAGATCGCCAAGGCGCACGCCGGGCTTGTAGGAGGGTTCGACCTCGCCGAATTCGGTGGAGGGCACGCCACGGATGAAGTCACCGACCAGCTGCGCGGGTGCGCAGTAGTCGCGGCCGCCCAGCTCATAGGCGCGCGATTCCAGACGCTCCTGCAGCTCCACGCCGGCCAGCGGGCCGCCGGGGAAGTCCTGTTCCGGGTTGATGCCGACGACGATGCCGGCGTTGGCGTTGCGCTCGTTGCGCGAGTACTGGCTCATGCCGTTGGTCACCACGCGCTCCGGCTCGGAGGTGGCGGCCACCACGGTGCCGCCCGGGCACATGCAGAAGCTGTAGACGGCGCGGCCATTGCTGGCCTGGTGGACCAGCTTGTAGTCGGCGGCGCCCAGCGCCGGATGACCGGCGTACTTGCCCAGCCGCGCCTGGTCGATCAGCGACTGCGGGTGTTCGATACGGAAGCCCACGGCAAACGGCTTGGCCTCGAGGAACACGCCCTGGCGGTGCAGCATGCGGAAGGTGTCGCGCGCGCTGTGGCCGAGCGCCAGCACCACATGGCGGCTGCGCAGGGTCTCGCCGTTCTCCAGCACCACGCCCTCGAGCTGGCCGTCATCGATCAGCAGATCGCTGACCTTGCTCTCGAAGCGCACCTCGCCACCCAGGGCGATGATCTCCTCGCGCATGGTGGACACCACGCCGGTGAGGCGGAAGGTGCCGATGTGCGGCTTGCTGACGTACATGATCTCGTCCGGCGCACCGGCGCGGACGAACTCGTGCATCACCTTGCGGCCGTAGAACTTCGGGTCCTTGATCTGGCTGTACAGCTTGCCGTCGGAGAACAGGCCGGCACCGCCTTCGCCGAACTGCACGTTGGATTCGGCGGTCAGGGTCTTCTTGCGCCACAGCGCCCAGGTGTCCTTGGTGCGCCGGCGCACGTCCCGGCCGCGCTCCAGCACGATCGGCTTGAAGCCCATCTGTGCCAGCAGCAGGGCGGCGAACAGGCCGCAGGGACCGAAGCCGACCACCAGCGGCCGCTCGCTCAGCTCGGCCGGCGCCTGGGCCACCGGGTGGTAATGGATGTCCGGGGCCGGGCGGACGTTGCGGTCGTCGGCCAGGCGGGCGAGGATCGCCGCCTCGTCGCGGGCCTCGAGATCGATGATGTAAATGAACAGGATGACGCTGTTCTTCTTGCGCGCATCGTAGCTGCGCTTGAACACGCTGAAGTTCAGCAGGTCGACGTCGCGGATGCCCAGGCGCTTGACGATGGCTTCGCGCAGCGCTTCGTCGGAGTGGTCGAGGGGCAGGGAGAGTTCGGTGATGCGGATCATGGCGGTGGTCCTGGCCGGTGACTCCGGCAAAGGCAGGCAGGGGGCGGGATGGGGGCGGATTGTAGCCGCCGCCGCTGCCCCTGTCAGGCCGTGCGAAAGAGGAGCGCTGCCTCGCAGCGCCTGCCCGGCGTATACTTGCGGGCATTTCGCGGCCCGCAGCCTGCTGCGCCGGCCCGCTCCTCATTCGATTTCCGGGGTTGTCTCCCTCTATGAAACGCTCGAAAAGCAGCAGCCGCTGGCTGAAAGAACACGTCAACGATCCCTACGTCAAACAGGCGCAGAAGGACGGCTACCGCTCGCGGGCCAGCTACAAGCTGATCGAGCTGAACGAGAAGGACAAGCTGATCCGTCCCGGCATGCTGGTCATGGATCTGGGCTCGGCGCCGGGGGGCTGGTCGCAGGTGGCGGGGCGTATCGTCGGTGACAACGGCCGGGTGCTGGCCAGTGACATCCTGCCGATGGACTCGCTGGAGAACGTCGACTTCATCCAGGGTGACTTCACCGACGACAAGGTGTTCCAGCAGCTGCTCGACAAGCTCGATGGCCGCCAGCCCGATCTGATCATCTCCGACATCGCGCCGAACATCAGCGGCGTGGCGGCTGCCGATCAGGCTGCGTCGATGTATCTGGTCGAGCTGGTGCTCGACATGGTCCGCCGGGTGCTAAAACCGGGCGGCAACTTCGCGGTCAAGGTGTTCCAGGGCGAGGGTTCGGACGCTTACCTGAAGGATGTGCGCAGCTCCTTCGAGAAGGTGGTGGTACGCAAGCCCGACGCCTCGCGCTCACGCTCGAGCGAGGTGTATTTCGTCGCCAAGAGCTTCAAGGGCTGAGCAGGCACTACCGGCTCAGCCGTCGCGCCGATGCCGCGATACCCCGGCGATGAAGGTTTCCTGCACTACCCGATCATCGCCTAGGGTCAGCAGCACCGCCAGACGCTCAGCCAGTTCCGTGCATTCTTCCAGGCGAAAGCGCAGCAGCGGCGTGGCCTGCGGGTCGAGCAGCACGAAATCGGCCTCATGACCGGGCGCCAGGCTGCCGACCCGCCCGTCAAGGCCCAGTGCGCGCGCGCCGCCGAGGGTGGCCAGGTACAGCGCCTTGAACGGATCGAGGCTGCGCCCCTGCAGCTGCTCGACCTTGTAGGCCTCGCCGAGGGTGCGCAGCAGCGAGAAGCTGGTGCCGGCGCCGATGTCGCTGCCGATGCTGACCTTGAGGCGCAGGCGTTCGGCGCGGGCCAGATCGAACAGGCCGCTGCCAAGAAACAGGTTGGAGCTTGGGCAGAAGGCCAGCGCCGCGCCGTGGTGGGCCAGTTGCCGGCAGTCATGCTCGTCGAGGTGGATGGCGTGGGCGAACAGCGTGCGCGGGCCGAGCAGGCCGTGGCGGGCGTAAACGTCCAGATAGCTGGCGCAGTCGGGGAACAGGCTTTCGATCCAGGCGAT
>CAZFFB010000087.1:0-7622 GCA_964517735.1 uncultured Pseudomonas sp. | reverse complement strand
CGTCTGGAAGATCAGGTCGCCGAGGTGGAGCGGGCGATTTCGATCTTCTGTCTGCGCAGTGGCAGCGCTCGTGCGGCGGCACCAAGCGCCGCCACGCCTGCTGCGGCTGCAGCGCGGCACACGACAGCCCCGGCGGGACGATCGACCCCCAGCCGCCCTTCGGGCGCACCCAGGGAACAGGAGCCTGCGGCCCCGCTGGCCAAGGGCAATTCGGACAAGTCAGCATCGGGCCGCCATGTGCCGGTCGTCGATGAGTGGGAGTCGTTTTGAGCATCCAGACAAGCAGCATGGGCGGCCGTGACCTGGTGTTGACCGATGCGGACTTCAACCGCATCTGTCAGCTGATCTACGAGCGCGCCGGTATCGTTCTCGCCGACAACAAGCGTGAGATGGTCTACAGCCGCCTGGCCAAGCGCCTGCGCCTGCACGGTATCAGCCATTTCGGGGATTACCTCGATCGTCTGGCCCGTCAGCCGGCGGCCCGCGAGTGGGAGGCCTTCACCAATGCGCTGACCACCAACCTCACCGCCTTCTTTCGTGAGGCGCACCACTTCCCGCTGCTGGCCCAGCACATCGCTGGGCGCAACGAGCCGGTGCGCATCTGGTGCGCGGCAGCATCCACCGGCGAGGAGCCCTACTCGATCGCCATGACCCTGCTGGAGGCCTTGCCCTCGAGCGTGGCCAGCCTGTCGCAGGTGGTGGCTACCGACATCGATACCGAGGCGTTGTCCAAGGCGAAGATGGGCATCTATCCCCTCAAGCAGGTGCTGGAAGTGGGGGAGGAGCGCGCCCGGCGCTTCTTCCTGCGCGGCAGCGGCGATCGGGTCGGTCTGGCGCGCATCCGCCCGGAAGTGGCCAAGCTGGTCGACTTTCGCCAGCTCAATCTGCACGCGCCGCGCTGGGACATCAGTGGCCCGTTCGACGTGATCTTCTGCCGCAACATCATGATCTACTTCGACAAGCCGAGTCAGACGCAGATCCTCAAGCGCTTCGTCAGCTACATCAAGCCCGATGGCCTGCTGATCACCGGGCACTCGGAGAACTTCACCTACCTGACCGACGATTTCAAGCTGCGTGGTCAGACCGTCTACACCCTTGCCGCTGGCGCCAGAAGCTGAAACCTTGCCCTGCATCAGTCCGCGACCTGAGTCTTGCGGACAGCGTAGGGCTGCTGCAGGCGGGCCAGTGGGAGACCGGTCTGCGGGCCGTACAGGAGATTTGCCGTGAGTAGTTCCAAGATCAGGGTGCTGTGTGTCGATGATTCGGCGCTGATTCGCGATCTTTTAAGCGAGATCATCAACGCTCAACCCGATATGGAAGTGGTGGCGGTTGCCCCCGATCCGCTGGTGGCGCGTGATCTGATCAAGCAGTACAACCCCGACGTGCTGACCCTTGATGTGGAAATGCCGCGCATGGACGGTCTCGACTTTCTCGAGCGTCTGATGCGCCTGCGGCCCATGCCGGTGCTGATGGTGTCCTCGCTGACCCAGGCCGGCTCTGAGGTGACGCTGCGGGCACTCGAGCTGGGAGCGGTGGATTTCATCGCCAAGCCGTCAGTGGGCATCCGCGGCGGCATGCTTGAATACAGCGACCTGATCGCCGACAAGATCCGTGGTGCGGCGCGCTCGCGCCCGCGCGCGGCGTCGCCACGCACCGCGACCACCCCCCGCGTCGCCACCCTGCGCGCGCCGATGATCTCCAGCGAGAAACTGGTCATCATCGGCTCCTCGACCGGTGGCACCGAAGCGCTGCGTGTGCTGCTCGAGCCATTGCCGGCCAACAGCCCCGCCATCCTGATCGCTCAGCATATGCCCGGCGGCTTTACTCGCTCGTTTGCCGAACGGCTTGATCGCCTGTGCAACATCGCCGTCAAGGAGGCCGAGGATGGCGAGCGCATCCTGCCCGGCCATGCCTACATCGCGCCCGGTACCGCGCACCTCAAGCTGGCCCGCAGTGGCGCCAACTACATTGCACGGCTTGACGACGGCCCGCCTGTCAACCGTCACCGCCCCTCGGTGGATGTGCTGTTCCACTCGGCAGCCGAGTGCGCCGGGCGTAACGCCCTTGGTGTGCTGCTGACCGGCATGGGCAAGGATGGTGCCCGTGGCCTTCTGGAAATGCGCGAAGCCGGTGCCTACACCTTCGCCCAGGATGAGGCCAGCTGTGTGGTGTTCGGCATGCCCCGTGAGGCGATCGCCCTGGGGGCTGCCAACGAGATCGTGCCACTTGATCAGATGGCGGAGCGTATTCTGCGTCAAGTCGCCGCCTCCGGACGCGCCCAGCGCGTCTGATTCTTCAGTCTTTCGGGAGTTGAACCGTGCACGCTCTGCTCAGTCGGGTCAGTGTCAAAAACCTCGTCAACGCCGTCATCGGCGCCTTCATGCTGTTGCTGTTGCTGCTGGCAGGCCTTGGCTACGTCAACGGCCGCCAGGGGCTGGCCATGCTGCATGAGCTGGACCGTGTGGCGGTGGTGCAGGTCGACCAGATCTCGCGGGCCAACCTGCAGTATCTGAGCGGCCTTGAGCAGCTCGGGCGTCTGGCCAGTGGTCTGCGTACCACCCAGGAGATCAGCGGTGATGCGCGCCGGACATTGTTTGATGGCGTGCGCGCCGCCCACCAGCAGGCCGCCGCGCTGCTGGCCGACTATGCGGCCGGCAAGGCAGCAGGAGAGGAGGCGGCGCTGGTGGAAGGTGTCGTGGCGGCCTTTCAGCCGCTGCTGGCCAGTCTGGAGCGTCAGTTGCAGGCCATGGAGCGTGAGGAGTATGGGACCTACCACAGTCTGCGCTTTGCTGACGGTGCTCCGTTGGCCAGCCTGCAGCAGGCCCTGGCGGCTTATCTGACCTACACCGACCGCCTCGACGAGCAGCTGGTGGAAGCCTATGACCAGCAGTACAGCCGTTCCATGCTGCTGGGTGCTGTATTGCTGGGGATTGCCGTGCTGATTCTGTTGGTGATGCGCAGCGCGCTGAACGCGGTACTGATCCGTCCGCTGCAGACGGCGGTCGGTAACCTGCAGCAACTGGCCAAGGCTGATCTGTCGCAGCCGATCGGCAGCCCGTTGCAGAACGAGGTCGGTCAGCTGTTCCAGGCCATGCGCGAGATGCAGGACAATCTGGGTCGCATCGTCGGTACCGTGCGCGAGAGCAGCTACCTGATCCTTGAGGGTGCCGAAGGCATCGCCAATGGCAATACCAATCTGTCCTCGCGCACTGACCAGCAGGCGGCCTCGCTGCAGCAGACAGCCGCCAGCATGGAGCAGCTGACCTCCACGGTGCGCCAGAATGCCGACAACGCTCGCCAGGCCAGTGCGCTGGCCAATGATGCATCCACCACCGCCGATCACGGCCGTGATGTGGTGCGTCAGGTGGTAGAGACCATGGTCGGCATCACCGACAGTTCCCAGCGCATCGCCAGCATCATCAATGTGATCGACTCGATTGCCTTCCAGACCAACATCCTTGCTCTGAATGCCTCGGTGGAAGCCGCCCGTGCCGGTGAGCAGGGTCGCGGCTTTGCCGTGGTGGCGGGCGAGGTGCGCAACCTGGCCAGTCGCAGCGCCGAGGCCGCCCGCGAGATCAAGGCGCTGATCGAGGACTCCGGCCGCCGCGTCGAGGATGGCTCTCAGCTGGTCGAGCAGGCCGGACGGACCATGACCGATGTGGTGAGCGCCGTGCGCCGGGTCACCGACATCATCGACGAGATCTCCGCTGCCTCCCAGGAGCAGAGTGATGGTATCGCCCAGGTCAATGTGGCGGTGGCGCAGATGGACCGGGTCACCCAGCAGAATGCCGGGCTGGTGCAGGAGGCAACGCTGGCCTCGACGACGCTGGCCGAGCAGGCGCAGCGTCTCGAACAGGCTGTAGCGTCCTTCCGTGTTGCCGGCGAGCAGCGCCGTGCGCCGGCCAGCACGCGGCGCAGCGCCGAGAGCGCCCGCACGCAAGGCAGTGCAGCAAAGGTCCCGCCGCGCAGTGAGCCGGCTTCGTCAAGCGCCCACGCCAGCGACGACTGGCAGGAATTCTGAGGACGCGCAGGCCGGCTGCCGCCGGTCCTGCGCTCATTTACATGCCGTGTGCCGTGAGATAACGAGGAAACAAGATGACCGACAAGAACATGAGCATCCTGGTGGTGGACGACTTCCCGACCATGCGTCGGATCGTGCGCGGCCTGCTCAAGGAGCTGGGCTTCAATAACGTCGAGGAGGCCGAGGACGGTCAGGATGCGCTCAACAAGCTGCGCAGCGGCAAGTTCGAGTTCGTGGTCTCGGACTGGAACATGCCCAACCTCGATGGCCTGGACATGCTCAAGGCCATTCGTGCCGATGCCGCCCTGCAGCATCTGCCGGTACTGATGGTCACGGCCGAGGCCAAGAAGGAGAACATCATTGCTGCCGCCCAAGCCGGTGCCAATGGCTATGTGGTCAAGCCGTTCACCGCAGCGACCCTTGAAGAGAAGCTGAACAAGATCTTCGAGAAACTGGGCAAATAAGAACCGATTGAGGAGGCAGACGCATGAGCGACAAGACGCCAAACGAGGATAACGACTGGGGCCCGGCTTCCCCGGACGAGCTGATCCAGCGTATCGGTCATGTGACCCGCATGCTGCGCGAAAGCATGCGCGAGCTCGGTCTGGACCGCGAGATCGAGAAGGCTGCGCAGGCGATTCCCGATGCCCGCGATCGCCTGACCTATGTGGCGGCCATGACCGAGCAGGCGGCCGAGCGTGCGCTCAACGCCGTCGATCGCGCCCAGCCGATCCAGGACGAGCTGGCCAAGGGCGCCGAAGAGCTCGATCGTCGCTGGCAGGAGTGGTTCAGCAAGCCGCTGGATCTGGAGGATGCCCGCGCACTGGTCCAGGAGACCCGTGCCTATCTGCACGAGGTGCCGCGCCGCACCCAGGCGACCCAGAGCGAGCTGCTGGAAATCCTCATGGCCCAGGACTTCCAGGACCTCACCGGTCAGGTCATCAAGAAGATGAACGAGGTGATCCGCGAGATCGAGCACCAGCTGGTGCAGGTGCTGATCGACAGCGTGCCCGAAGGCGCCGAACAGGCCGCCCTCAAGCGCCTGGCCGAGGCCGAGTGGGAGGAGGAAAAGCCTGCCAGCCTGCTCAATGGCCCACAGATCAAGCCGACCGCAGGGGATGTGGTCGCCAGCCAGGATCAGGTCGACGACCTGCTGGAGCAGCTCGGATTCTGAACAACCGTCACGCAGGAACGTGCGACAATCGCCGCCTGCGTGCGCGGTGTCCTGAGGGGATGCCGGTTGCCCGCGAGGGCCTGCTGCCCGCCCCCCTTGCCGGTGCGCAGCGCTACCTTCCCCGACCTTGCGAAATGCCATGGCCGACGACAGCAGCGATCAGGACAAGACAGAACCCGCAACGCCCCGACGCATCGAAAAGGCCCGTGAAGAAGGTCAGGTTCCCCGCTCGCGGGAGCTGACCACCTTCCTGATGCTGCTGGGCGGTGTAGCCGGGCTGTGGGGCATGGGTGGCCTGCTCTACAGTCAGCTGGGGACGGTGATGGAACAGGCCATGCTGTTCCAGCGCCAGCAGGCCTTCGATGCGGCCAGCATGCTGGCGCACTTCTGGGTGCTGGGCGAGCGCACGCTGTTTGCCCTGCTGCCGCTGTTCTTGCTGATGACGGTGATCGCCCTGGTGGCGCCCTCGCTGCTCGGCGGCCTGCTGATCTCCGGCAAGTCCCTGCAGCCGCAGTTGTCCAAGCTCAATCCACTCAAGGGGCTGGCCCGGATCTTTTCCAGTCAGGCACTGGCTGAGCTTGGCAAGGCAATTGCCAAGAGCCTGCTGGTGGGCTCGGTCGCGGTGTTCTTTCTCAAGGCGCACATCGGCGAGCTGATGAGCCTTTCGCAGATGCCCTTGCAGCAGGCGCTGGCCGCGGCCCTGCGACTGGCTGCGCTGGCCTGCGGTCTGATGGTGCTGACCCTGATCGTGGTGGTGGCCATCGATGTGCCCTACCAGCTGTGGAGCCATGCGAAGAAGCTGCGCATGAGCAAGGAGGAAATCCGCAAGGAGTACAAGGAGTCCGAAGGTGACCCCCATATCAAAGGCCGTATCCGCGCCCAGCAGCAGGCGATGGCCCGCTCGCGGATGATGAGCAAGGTGCCTGCGGCCGATGTGATCGTCACCAACCCGACCCGCTATGCGGTGGCCCTGGCGTATCGAGAGGGACAGATGGAGGCGCCGCAGGTGATTGCCAAGGGCGTCGATCTGGTCGCGGCCCGCATCCGCGAGGTGGGCGCCGAGCACCAGATCCCCCTGCTGGAAGCCGCGCCCCTGGCGCGGGCACTCTACTACCATGTCGACCTCGACCAGGAGATCCCGGCCGAGCTGTACACCGCCGTGGCCGAGGTGCTGGCCTGGGCCTATCGCCTGCGGCGGGTCGACGAAGAAGGCGGCGAGCAGCCGCTGCCGCCCCGTGATCTGTCCGTGCCGCCTGGCATGGATCAGCGTCCGCGGCGTGGTCCGTTATCCGAGGAAGCGCAGGATCGATGAAAGCGTTGAACAATCTGATGGCCAGCCAGCGCTGGCTGGCCGATGCCAACATGCGCGTGCTGGCCGGTCCGATCCTCATCATCCTGATTCTGGCGATGATGGTGCTGCCCTTGCCGCCCTTCCTGCTCGATCTGCTGTTCACCTTCAATATCGCCCTGGCGATCATGGTGCTGCTGGTCAGCATGTTCACCCAGAAGCCGCTGGATTTTGCGGCCTTTCCGGCGGTGCTGCTGTTCAGCACGCTGCTGCGCCTGTCGCTGAACGTCGCCTCGACCCGGGTGGTACTGCTCGAAGGGCATCAGGGCGGGGATGCTGCGGGCAAGGTGATCGAGGCCTTCGGCCAGTTTCTGGTGGGAGGCAACTTCGCCGTGGGGCTGGCGGTGTTCCTGATCCTGGTGATCATCAACTTCATGGTGATCACCAAGGGTGCCGGGCGGATTGCCGAGGTGGGCGCCCGCTTCACCCTCGATGCGATGCCCGGCAAGCAGATGGCCATCGATGCCGACCTCAATGCCGGACTGATCGGCGAGGAGGACGCCCGCGCGCGGCGCAAGGAAATTTCCCAGGAAGCCGACTTCTACGGCTCGATGGACGGTGCCAGCAAGTTCGTGCGCGGCGATGCCGTGGCGGGTCTGGTGATCATGGCGGTCAACATCATCGGCGGTCTGCTGATCGGCATGCTGCAGCATGACATGAGCTTTGCCGGTGCGGCGCAGAGCTATGTGCTGCTGACCATCGGCGATGGACTGGTGGCGCAGATCCCCGCGCTGATGATTTCGGTGGCAGCCGGTGTGGTGGTTTCGCGGGTCAATACCGAGGAAGACGTCGGGCAGCAGATGATCGGTCAGCTGTTCAACAGCCCGCGGGTGATGTTCCTGGCTGCGGGGCTGATTGGTCTGCTCGGCCTGATCCCCGGCATGCCCAATACGGTATTCCTGCTGTTCACCGTGCTGCTGGGCGCACTGGGCTGGCTGTTGATGAAGCAGAGCGAGCAGCAGCAGATCGAGCAGATCGAGCGGGCACCGCCGCCGGCGGCGCTGGAAGCCCCCGAGTCCAGCTGGGATGACGTGCAGCTGGTCGACACCCTCGGCATGGAGGTCGGCCATCTATTGATT
>CAZFFB010000086.1:0-7656 GCA_964517735.1 uncultured Pseudomonas sp. | reverse complement strand
CCTTGGCCGCGTGGGTGTTTTGGGGCACGAACTGCCCGCCCGCGTTGAGTTTTCGGCGGTTTTCATCGGAATCCGCAATCGCGTGCTGGCAGTGGCAACAGCGCAGCGCCGTGCTTTGGCGGATTTTTTCAAAATCGTATTGCTCCTGCCCGTCTTTGCAGTCTTTTGACCATTCGACATTTTCCCACAAGAAAGGCTGGCGGGTGCCACACTGCGGACACGCAAACGTCCATTCCCGCATGTCGGTGGTTTCAAACTTGCGGTGGGTGTCGTCGTCGTCTTCACCGCCCTGTGAAAGAAACACGCATTTGCCCAGCCAGCCGAAGGCCGGATGGCCCTGCAGCTCCTCGATGGTCAGCCGCTGGTTGGTCTTCAGCACATCAAGCCCTGTGGCCTGCGTCCAGCCATCCACGCCGGCGCCGGCAAGACCGAGAATGCGCTGCAGTGCTTCGCCCATGCCAAGCAGGGCGCCATCGCTGCCGCGTGGCGCCGGCCAGCTGGTCATCTCGACCGGGAAGGAGATCAGCGCCACCACATAACCCAGCATGGCCGGATTGAACGGGTTTTGCCCCAGGCCGCCGAACAGGTGCTTGCCAAAGGTGATGGCCGAGACGGTGGCAATCAGGGGCAGCCACCAGGGGGCATAGGGCGGCAGGGCGAGGGCCAGCAGCACGGCGGTGAGCAGGGCGCTGCAGTCACGCAGGAAGAAGCCGACCGGCCGCTGGCGCAGGCGCAGCATCAGCGCCTCGCTGGCCAGCGCCACGGCGCTGGCCCAGCACAGGTTGATCAGCGTACCGAAGCCGTACAGCCAGGTCAGGGCGAGGATGCCGGGCACGGTAGCCAGCAGCACCAGCTGCATGACCTGCTGGGTGCGGTTGTGGCCCGTGGCATGGGGCGAGGTGATGCGGGGCAGGGCCATGGTCGCTCCGTTGGGTTGGGTTGGGAGCGGGAGAGGCTCCCGGCTCCGGCATTCAGGCGCACCCCTGCGCTGAGGCAGGGGCGCTGTTCAGTCGCAGGCGGTGAGCGCCGCCAGTTGCTGCTCGGCTTTGGTCAGTGCTTCGCGCAGCGGCGCCAGGGTGGCCTCATCGGCACCGGCCTTCTCGGCCTTGCGCAGCTCGGCGCGCTTCATCGCCAGCTCGACCTTGGCCTTCTTGGTCGCCTCATCGAGCACCGGCTTGCCGGCGGCCTTGGGCGCCGGCGTGGCAGTACTCGCCGGGTCGCTGCGCGTCCCCGTATCCGGGGAGGCTGCTGCGACGCCGGCCTGGGCGCGGGCCAGCGCCTCCTGGGCGGCGGTTGCCGCGGCGCGCAGGTCCGCGACCTGGGCCTGCAGTTCGGTACTGTCATGCTGGGCCAGCTGCTTTTCGGCCTTCTTCAGGGCGACCTGGGCCATGCTGGCTTCGATCTTCAGGCGCTTGAGGGCTTCTGTCGCGGCGCTGGCCTCTGCCGGCGCTGCCGGGGTTGACCCTTCACTGGCGGGTGTGGCGGGGGCTGCGCGGGCGGCTTCGGCCTGCGCGGCCTTGGCACGGGCGGCCTTCTCAGCGCGGGCCCGGCGCTCCTCCTCCTTGCGCTCCTCCTCGCGGCGCAGGCGTGCCTGGCGCTGCTCGAAGCGCTGCTTGGAGTGTTCGGCCTTCTGCTGTTTCTGCTCCAGCTCGCGGATCTCCGCCTTGGCGGCGCGGTAGTACTGCACCAGCGGAATGCTCGACGGGCAGACGTAGGCACAGGCGCCGCACTCGATGCAGTCGAACAGATGATGGGCCTTGAGCTGGGCATGCTCGCTGCCCAGCGCAAAGAAGTGCAGCTGCTGCGGCAACAGGCTGGCCGGGCAGGCCAGCGCGCACTCGCCGCAGCGGATGCACGGCTGGGCCGGTGGCGGCGGCGGCAGCTCCTCACGGGTTGGTACCAGCAGGCAGTTGCAGGTCTTGATCAGCGGCACCTCCGGCGAGGGCAGCGTCACCCCCATCATCGGCCCGCCCATGATCAGGCGCTCCATGCGGGAGGCATCCAGACCGGCAAAGGCCAGCAGCTCGCTGACTGGGGTGCCGACCAGCGCCTCGACATTGCCCGGGCGTGCCAGTGCAGCGCCGGTCAAGGTAGTGATGCGGGAAATCAGCGGACGGCCGTGAATGATGGCGTCATGCACCGCCACGGCGGTGCCGACGTTCTGGCAGAGCATGCCGATGTCGGCCGGCAGCCCACCGGCCGGCACTTCCCGTCCGGTGAGGATCTGGATCAGCTGGCGCTCGCCACCGGAGGGGTACTTGGTGGGGAAGGCCTTGACCTGCCAGGCGCGCGTGCCGACGGCGGCGCGTACCGCGGCGATGGCCTCGGGCTTGTTGTCCTCGATGCCGATCAATACCTCGTCGGGGCGGATCAGCTGCGCGAGGATCTCGATACCGCTGACCAGCTCGCTGGCGCGCTCGCGCATCAGGCGGTCATCGGCGCTGATGTAGGGCTCGCACTCGGTGCCGTTGATGATCAGGGTGTGGATCTTCTGCTGCGGCCGGGCGGTCAGCTTGACGGCGGTCGGAAAGCCAGCGCCGCCCAGACCGTTGATCCCGGCCTCACGAATCCGTGCCAGCAGGGTGTCGTTGTCAAGGTGCTGGTAATCCGGGCAGGGGAACAGTTCGCACCACTGATCGAGGCCGTCACTGTCGATGACGATCGCCGGTGCCGGCATGCCCGAGGCGTGCGGGTAGGGCTGCGGGCCGATGAAGCTCACCGTGCCGGAGGTCGGTGCATGCAGGGGCACGCTGATATGGCCGTTGGCCTCGGCGATCTTCTGGCCCTTGAGCACCCGCTCGCCGACCGTCACACAGGGCTCAGCGGCCGCGCCAATGTGCTGGCCCAGCGGCAGGATCAGCCGCTTGGGCAGGGGCGGGTAGGCGATGGCGGTGGTGTTGGACAATTCCTTGTGTTCGGCAGGGTGAATCCCGCCGGGAATGTCCCAGATCATGGCGGCAGTCATGCGGCGTGTCCCCGATCGGTGGCGATCAGCTGCCCGGGTGGCAGCGGGCGTTCCCATTTCCAGCTGTTCAGGTCGCTGCCCACCTCGATCATGTCGATGCAGTCGACCGGGCAGGGTTCGACGCACAGGTCACAGCCGGTGCACTCGTCGCGGATCACCGTGTGCATCTGCCGCGCGGCGCCAACGATGGCATCCACCGGGCAGGCCTGGATGCACTTGGTGCAGCCGATGCACTCGGCCTCGCGGATGAAGGCGACCATGCGCGGCTTCTCGCCTTCCTCGGCGTCCAGCGGCTCGGCATCCACATCCAGAAGATCCGCCAGCGCCTGCACGGTGGCCTGACCGCCGGGCGGGCACTTGTTGATCTTGTCGCCGCCGGCGATGGCCTCGGCGTAGGGCTTGCAGCCCGGGTAGCCGCACTGACCGCACTGGGTCTGCGGCAACAGGGCGTTGATCTGCTCGACGATCGGATCACCCTCGACGCGAAAACGCACCGCGGCATAGCCAAGGATGGCGCCCGCGACCAGACACAACACGGCCAGGGCAATGATGGCAATCAGGACCAGACTCATAGCTTGATCAATCCGGTAAAGCCCATGAAGGCCAGCGACATCAGGCCGGCGGTGATCATGCCGATGGCTGCGCCCTGGAAGGGCTTGGGCACATCGGCGATGGCGATGCGCTCGCGCAATGCGGCAAACAGTACCAGCACCAGGGAGAAGCCAAGGCCTGCGGCAAAGCCGTTGGCGGTGGCGGTGAGGAAGGTGAACTCGCTCTTGTTGGCGTTGAGCAGGGCTACGCCGAGGTCGATACAGTTGGTGGTGATCAGCGGCAGGAAGATGCCCAGCACCCGGTGCAGCAACGGACTGGTCTTGTTCACCACCATCTCGGTGAACTGCACCACCACAGCGATCACCAGGATGAAGCTGATGGTGCGCAGAAACGCCAGATCCAGCGGCTTGAGCACGTATTCATGCAGCAGGTAGCTGCACATGGCGGCCAGGGTCAGCACGAAGGTGGTGGCCAGGGACAAGCCGATGGCGGTCTCGATCTTCTTCGAAACCCCCATGAACGGGCAAAGGCCGAGGAACTGCACCAGCACGAAGTTGTTGACCAGAATGGCGCTGACCAGAATGAGGGCAAGTTCGGTCATGGGCGATGGGCACTCGAGCCGGTTGAATGTCGGGCGCTTATTATCGTGAACGCCGTTATAGCGTACAAGTCGATAGGTGTCGGGTTTTTAATTCGTTTTGGGAATAAGCAGTGCAGATACCGCTATGTGCCGGTCCCGCCGTGCACGGCGGGACCGGCACGGTTCAGCGTACGCGCTGGCCCGGCTTGGCGCCGGCATCCGGGCTGAGCAGGAAGATCTCCTCGCCGCCGGGGCCGGCGGCCAGCACCATGCCTTCGCTGATGCCGAACTTCATCTTGCGCGGCGCGAGGTTGGCGACGTAGAGGGTCAGGCGGCCTTCCAGCTTGGCCGGGTCCGGGTAGGCGGACTTGATGCCGGAGAACACGTTGCGCTTGGCGTCGCCGATGTCCAGGGTCAGGCGCAGCAGCTTGTCGGCGCCCTCGACGAACTCGCACTTCTCGATCAGGGCGATGCGCAGATCCACCGCGGCGAAGGCGTCGAAGTTGATCTCGGCAGCCAGCGGCTCCTTGACCAGCTCGCCGTTGCCCTGCGGGGCGGCGGCTTCGGTGCTCTGGGCGGCGAGGTCTTCCTTGGAGGCTTCGATCATGGCGTCAATCTTCGCCGGTTCGATACGGGTCATCAGCGGGGTGAACGGATTCAGCGGGTGGTTGGCCAGGCGCAGTTCGTGGTCCTGCCAGGTCAGCGGGGCGACGTTGAGGAAGCCCTCGGCGGCGGCGGCCAGGTTCGGCAGCACGGGTTTCAGGAAGATCACCAGCTGGCGGAACAGGTTGACGCCGAAGGCGCAGATTTCCTGCACCTCGGCCTGCTTGCCCTCGACCTTGTTCAGCGCCCACGGCGCCTTGTCGGCGATCCAGGCGTTGGCGCGGTCGGCCAGGTGCATGATCTCGCGCATGGCGCGGCCGAAGTCGCGCTGCTCGTAGGCCTCGGCGATGCTCGGCGCGGCGGCCTGGAAGGCGTCCCACAGCTCCGGCTCGGGGTTGGCGGCGACCAGCAGGCCGGCGTTGCCCTTGTGGATGAAGCCGGCGCAGCGGCTGGCGATGTTGACCACCTTGCCGACCAGGTCCGAGTTGACCTTCTGCACGAAGTCCTCGAGGTTGAGGTCCAGATCATCCACGCCGCGCGACAGCTTGCTGGCGTAGTAGTAGCGCAGGTACTCGGGATTGAGGTGATCCAGGTAGGTGCGCGCCTTGATGAAGGTGCCGCGCGACTTGGACATCTTCTGGCCGTTGACGGTCAGGTAGCCGTGCACGTTGACCGCGGTCGGCTTGCGGTAGCCGGCGCCTTCGAGCATCGCCGGCCAGAACAGGGTGTGGAAGTTGACGATGTCCTTGCCGATGAAGTGGTACAGCTCGGCCTTGGAATCCTTGTTCCAGAAGGCGTCGAAGTCCAGCTCCGGGCGGCGCGCGCAGAGGTTCTTGAAGCTGGCCATGTAGCCGACCGGGGCGTCCAGCCAGACGTAGAAGTACTTGCCCGGCTCGTCGGGGATCTCGAAGCCGAAGTAGGGCGCATCGCGGGAGATGTCCCACTCCTGCAGGCCGCCGTCCAGCCATTCGGCGATCTTGTTGGCCACCGCGTCCTGCAGCGCGCCGCTGCGGGTCCACTCTTTCAGCATGGCCTCGAAGTCGGGCAGCTTGAAGAAGAAGTGCTTGGAGTCCTTGAGCACCGGAGTGGCGCCGGAGATCGCCGAGCGCGGGTCCTTCAGCTCGGTCGGCTCGTAGGTGGCGCCGCACTTCTCGCAGTTGTCGCCGTACTGGTCCTCGGCGGCGCACTTCGGGCAGGTGCCCTTGATGAAGCGGTCGGCGAGGAACATGCCCTTCTCGGGGTCGAAGTACTGGGTCACCGAACGGGTGGCGATGTGCCCGGCGTCGCGCAGCTTGAGGTAGATGCCGGTGGCCAGCTCGCGGTTCTCGATCGAGTGGGTCGAGTGGAAGTTGTCGAAGTTGACCAGGAAGTCGGCGAAGTCGCCGCTGTGCTCGGCCTGCACGCCGTCGATCAGCTGCTGCGGGGTGATGCCTTCCTTCTCGGCGCGCAGCATGATCGCCGAGCCGTGGGCGTCGTCGGCGCACACGTAGATGCACTGGTTGCCGCGCTGCTTCTGGAAGCGCACCCAGATGTCGGTCTGGATGTACTCGAGCATGTGGCCCAGGTGGATGGAGCCGTTGGCGTAGGGCAGGGCGCTGGTAACGAGAATCTGGCGGGGCTCGGACATGATGATCGGCTGCACTGGCAAAACGAGGGAAGTCGGCAACTATATAGGCCCGGGCGGTTTTTTTCATCCGTGGGGCTGGCGCTCGGGTAGGATATCCCCCTGTTCCACTCAACCATTCTTCCCGGGAGTCACCCATGAGTGCCGTCACCCGCGCCGCCGTCGAGGCGGTCCTGCGTCAGTACCTTGATCCGCATCTCGATCAGGACCCGGTCAGCGCCGGCTGCCTGCGCGACGTCGCCATCGACGGCGGCCGCGTGCGCGTGCGTCTGGAGCTGGGCTACGCCGCCGGGCTGTTCAAGGCCGGCTGGGCCGAGCTGCTCAAGTCCGGCCTGGAGAACCTCGACGGCGTGACTGAAGCCGCGGTGCAGGTCGACTGCGTGATCCCCGCCCACCCGGTGGCGGCGCAGTCCCAGGCGCTGGCCGGGGTGAAGAACGTGATCGCCGTGGCCTCCGGCAAGGGCGGCGTCGGCAAGTCGACCACCGCCGCCAACCTGGCGCTGGCGCTGGCCCGCGAGGGCGCGCGGGTCGGCATCCTCGACGCCGACATCTACGGCCCCAGCCAGGGCCTGATGCTCGGCATCGCGGACGGCAGCCGTCCGCAGATCCGTGACGGCCAGTGGTTCGTACCGCTGGAGGCGCACGGCGTGCAGGTGATGTCGATGGCCTTCCTCGCCGACGAGCGCACGCCGATGGTCTGGCGCGGGCCGATGGCCTCCGGCGCGCTGCTGCAGCTGATCACCCAGAGCGCCTGGGACAACCTCGACTACCTGGTGGTGGACATGCCGCCGGGCACCGGCGACATCCAGCTGACCCTGGCGCAGAAGGTGCCGGTGGCCGGCGCGCTGATCGTCACCACCCCGCAGGACCTGGCCCTGCTGGATGCCAGGAAGGGCGTGGAGATGTTCACCAAGGTCAACATCCCGGTGCTCGGCGTGGTGGAGAACATGGCGGTGCACGTCTGCTCCAACTGCGGACATGCCGAGCACCTGTTCGGCGAAGGCGGCGGCGCCAAGCTGGCGGCGCAGTACGGCGTCGAGATGCTGGCCTCCCTGCCGCTGGCCATGGCGATCCGCGAGCAGGCCGACGGCGGCAAGCCGACCGTGGTCGCCGAGCCAGACGGCCCGCTGGCGCTGCTCTACCAGCAGCTGGCGCGCAAGGTCGGCGCGCGGCTGCTGCGCCAGGCGGCGCCGGCGATGCCGAGCATCAGCATCAGCGAGGATTGATCGCCGCTGAGGCATGGCCAGTGGTGGAAGATCGCTGCGCGAGTCTACCATATCCACGATGGTGTAGGGTGGACAACGGCGCAGCCTTGTCCACCGGCGATGGTGG
>CAZFFB010000085.1:0-7705 GCA_964517735.1 uncultured Pseudomonas sp. | reverse complement strand
CGGGCAGCTGATCCCCGCTACGTAATGCGCCGAGGCCCGCTCGGCGGGCGATACCCTCAAGGACGGGAAGTTCATGTTCTCCTGGTACCCCGATCAGCGCTGGCTGCAGTCCTCCGCCTACCTCAACTGCCAGCCGCAGCGGGTGGCCAGCATCCTTGCCCGGAGCAGTGCGTCGCGCAGCTGATCGATCCGCCGCGTTGCGCGTGCGACGCCGTCTGTCGCAGGCCGGTGGCACAATGTGTCCCTCTGTCGGTCGAGGGAACAGCACATGCAGGACAACGAACTGACGCCGGGTCTGATGGTGGTGCATGGCAACCGCCTGGAGACGCTGCGTGAACTGGCGGTGGAGTGGATGCGGCGCCACCCCCTGGCGCCGCTGGAAAACGAGCTGGTGCTGGTGCAGAGCAACGGCATCGCCCAGTGGCTGAAGCTGGCGCTGGCCGCTCAGGACGGGCTGGGCATTGCCGCCGCCGTGCAGGTCGAGCTGCCGGCGCGCTTTCTCTGGCAGAGCTACCGCTCGGTGCTGGGCGGCGACAGCATTCCCCGCGAGTCGCCGCTGGACAAGGCGCCGCTGACCTGGCGGCTGCTGCGCCTCTTGCCCGGCCTGCTGGCCGGCGAAGCCTTCGCGCCGCTGCGCCAGTTCCTCGCGGACGACCACGACCTGCGCAAGCGCCACCAGCTGGCCGAGCGCCTGGCCGACCTGTTCGACCAGTACCAGGTGTACCGCGCCGACTGGCTGGCCGACTGGGCCGCTGGCCGCGACCAGCTGCGCGATGCCCGCGGGCAGGCCCGGCCACTGGATGCGGCGCTGTGCTGGCAGCCGGCGCTGTGGCGGGCGCTGCTGGCCGATGTCGGTGGCAGCCAGGCGGCCGACAGCCGCGCCGGCGTCCATCCGCGCTTCATCGCCGCGCTGGAGACGGCCAGCCAGCGTCCCCGCGGCCTGCCGCGCCGGGTGATCGTCTTCGGCATCTCCGCGCTGCCGGAGCAGACCCTGCAGGCGCTGGCCGCGATGGCGCGCTTCAGCCAGGTGCTGCTCTGCGTGCACAACCCCTGCCGGCACTACTGGGGCGACATCGTTGCCGATCAGGATCTGCTGCGCGAACGCTACCGGCACAATGCCCGGCATGCGCAGAAGCCCCCCGCAGCCTCTCGCGGAGCCGCCGACCTGCAGGCGCATGGCCATCCGCTGCTGGCCGCCTGGGGCAAGCAGGGCCGCGACTACATCGCCCTGCTGAACCATCACGACGACCCCGAGCGCTATTGCCGTCCTCGAACAGAGCATCGACCTGTTCGACGAGGACAGCCGCCCCGGCCACCTGCTCGGCCAGCTGCAGGACGACATCCTCGACCTGCGCAGCCTGGAGGAAACCCGCCAGCAGTGGCCCGCCGTCGATCCCGCCGCCGACCGCTCGCTGCGCTTCCATGTCGCCCACAGCGCCCAGCGCGAGGTGGAAATCCTCCATGACCAGCTGCTCGACGCCTTTGCCCGGGATTCCGCGCTGCGCCCGCGCGAGATCATCGTCATGGTGCCCGACATCAACGCCTATGCGCCGCACATCCAGGCGGTGTTCGGCCAGTACGCCCAGGACGACCCGCGCTTCATCCCCTTCACCCTCACCGACCAGAGCCGGCGCGGCTGCGAGCCGCTGCTGATTGCCCTCGAACACCTGCTGCGCCTGCCGGAGAGCCGCCTTGGCGTCAGCGAAGTGCTCGACCTGCTCGACGTGCCGGCGCTGCGCACGCGCTTTGGCATCGATGAAAGCGAGCTGCCGACCCTGCAGCGCTGGATCGAGGGCGCGGGAATCCGCTGGGGGCTGGATGCCGAGCGCCGCGCCGCCCTCGGCCTGCCCGAGGGCAAGGAACAGAACACCTGGCGCTTCGGCCTGCGCCGCATGCTGCTCGGCTACGCGGTGGGGCAGGGCGCGGCCTGGGGCGAGATCGAGCCGTTCGACGAGGTCGGTGGCCTGGATGCGGCGCTGATCGGCCCGCTGGTGCGCCTGCTCGACGCCCTCGATGCGCTCTGCACGCAACTGGCCCGGCCGGCCCCGCCCGCAGCCTGGGGCGCGGTGCTGCGCGGCCTGCTCGACAGTTTCTTCCAGACCTGCGACAGCCGCGACGAGGCGCTGCTCGTGCAGCTGCAGGAAGCACTCGATGACTGGCTGGCGCTCTGCGAAGGCGTGGCGCTCGACGAGGCGCTGCCACTGGTCGTGGTGCGCGAGGCCTGGCTCGGCGCGCTGGATCAGGGCCGCCTCAGCCAGCGTTTCCTTGCCGGCGCGGTGAACTTCTGCACCCTGATGCCGATGCGCGCCATCCCGTTCCGCATGGTCTGCCTGCTCGGCATGCACGATGGCGAATACCCGCGCAGCGTCACCGCGCTGGACTTCGACCTGATGGCCGGTGACTACCGTCCGGGCGACCGCTCGCGCCGCGAGGACGACCGCTACCTGCTGCTCGAAGCCCTGCTCGCCGCCCGCGAGCGGCTGTATGTCAGCTGGGTGGGGCGCAGCGTGCGCGACAACAGCGAGCGTCCCGCCTCGGTGCTGATCGGCCAGCTGCGCGACCATCTGGCCGCGGGCTGGCAGCTGGCCGGCGGCGGCGACCTGCTCGGGACGCTGACCACCGAACACCCGCTGCAGCCGTTCGGCCGCGCCTACTTCGACGGTGGCGATCCGGCGCTGTTCAGCTATGCCCGCGAGTGGGCAGCGCTGCACGATGCGCTGCCCGCCAGCGCCGCGCCGGCCGGGCAGCCGTTGCCGTCGCTGCAGGAGACGCTGGCCCTGAGCCCGGAAAGCCTGCAGGGCTTCCTGCGTGATCCGGTCAAGTTTTTCTTCACCTGCCGCCTGGGTGTGCATCTCGACGAGGACGCCCGCGTTCTGGTCGATGAGGAGCCGTTCGGCCTGGATGGCCTTGAGCGCCACCAGGTGCGTCAGGCGCTGCTGGACGCCGCTTGCCTGGCGCTGGACGCGGGCGAGGTGCAGGTCGAGCAGGCCCTGCAGGCGGCCGCTGCCCGTCTGGCACGCAGCGGCCGCCTGCCGCTGGCCGGCTTTGGGGCGCGTCTGGGCGAGCAGCTGCGCGAGCCACTGTCCGCGCAACTGCAGCGCCTGCAGGCGCTGGGCGCGCAGTGGCCGCAGCCCCTCGACTCGCCGCGCCCACTGCACTGGCAGCAGACCGTGAGCCTTGCTGCCGGCCAGGAGCAGGTCGAACTGCTCCTCGACGGCTGGCTCGGTAACCTGCGCCAGAGTGCCGACGGCTCGTCGCTGGCACGCATCGAGCTGCAGGCCGGCGCGCTGCGCCAGGGCAAGGACTGGAAATGGCACCGTCTGCTGCCTCCCTGGGTGCTGCATGTGCTGGCCTGTGCCTGCGGCAAGTCGCTGACCAGCGTGCTGGTCGGCGAGGACGTCAGCGTGTGCTTCGCGGCGCTGGAGCAGGCCGGCGCGCAGCAGATCCTCAGCGCCTGGCTGGAAGGCTACGCCGCTGGCCTCAATGCGCCGTTGCCGGTGGCACTGAAGACCGCCTGCGCCTGGCTCGGCACGCTGGACAAGGGCGAGGACAAGGCGCTGGCCGCCGCGTGCAAGGCCTATGACGGCGACATCTATCAGGGCGGTGGCGAGCGTTATACGAGCGCCAGCCTGTTGCGCCAGTACCCGGACTTCGCTGCCCTGAGCGCCTGCGGTGACTTCACTGAATGGTGCCATGCGCTGTACCAGCCACTGATCGAAGCCCCGATCACCATCCTCGAGGAGAAGGATTGCCCATGAGCCAGCCCACCGCCCCTTCGCGCCCGCTGGCGCTGGAATTGCCGCTGCGCGGCAGCCGGCTGATCGAGGCCAGCGCCGGCACCGGCAAGACCTACACCATTTCCGCGCTGTACCTGCGTCTGGTGCTCGGCCACGGTCAGGCCGCAGCCTTCGGCCGCGCCCTGCTGCCGCCGCAGATCCTCGTGGTGACCTTCACCGACGCGGCGACCCGCGAGCTGCGCGACCGCATCCGTGCCCGGCTGGTCGAGGCGGCACGGGTGTTCCGTGCGGGCCTGTCCGGCGCTGATGCGCTGCAGCCGGCGTGCGGCGAAGATCTGCTCCGGCAGCTGCGCGACGACATCGACCGCGCCGACTGGCCGGCCCGTGCCCGCGATCTGGAACTGGCCGCGCAGTGGATGGATGAGGCGGCCGTCTCGACCATCCACAGCTGGTGCCAGCGCATGCTGCGCGAGCACGCCTTCGACAGCGGCAGCCTGTTTACCCAGACCCTGCAGACCGATCATGGCGAACTGCTCGCCGAGGTGGTCCGCGACTACTGGCGCCAGCACTGCTATCCGCTGCACGGCGCGGCGCTGGACTGGGTGATGGAGCAGTGGCAGCACCCCGACAGCCTGCTCGGCCGGGTGCGTCCGCTGCTGGGCGAAGGCCTGGCCGCGCCCCACGATTCTCTGCTTGAGCGGCTCGGCCGCAGCCTGGCGCAGCGTGCGGCGGCGCTCGAACAGCTCAAGCAGCCGTGGCGTGACTGGCTGCCCGAGCTGCGCGCTGCCTACCTGAATGCACGGGGCGCTGGACAGCTTCATGGAGTCAAGCTGTCGGAGAAGATCATCCGGGAGCGTACCGATGCACTGCAGGCTTGGTGCAATGGTTCTGGCGAGCTGTCGTTCAAGGGCGACTATTTCAAGCGATTCACGAAGCATGGTCTGGAGGATGCCTGTGCCAACGGAGTGACGCTTGCCGACCTCTCCCTGAGCGACAGCGTCCTCGCCGCCCTCGCCGACATGGAAACCCTCGAATCGCGCCTCGCTGCCCTGGCCGCCCCGGACGACAGCGCCCTGCGGCATGCCGCCGGCTGGATCGCCACCCGCTTCGCGGCGGAAAAGCGCCGCCTGGCGGAAATGGGCTTCGACGACATGCTGCTGCGCCTCGATGCCGCCCTGCAGGGCCCCAACGGCGAGCGTCTGGCCGCAGTGATTCGCGAGCAGTTCCCGGTGGCGATGATCGACGAGTTCCAGGACACCGACCCGCTGCAGTACCGCATCTTCGATGCCATCTACCGCATCGAGCGCAACGATCCGGACAGCGCCCTGCTGCTGATCGGCGACCCCAAGCAGGCGATCTACGCCTTCCGTGGCGCCGACATCCACACCTACCTGCACGCCCGCCGCGCCACCGCCGGCCGGCATGCCAACCTCGACACCAACTTCCGCTCCAGCCACGCGCTGGTCGAGGCGGTCAACCGGGTGTTCCTGCAGGCCGAGCAGCGCACGGCGGGCCGCGGTGCCTTCCTGTTCCGCGAGCCGGACGACAACCCGCTGCCCTATCTCCCGGTGCGCGCCGCCGGGCGCAAGGAAACCTGGCAGGTCGAAGGCCGCGAGCAGCCGGCGCTGACCTTCTGGCACCTGCCCGGCGAGGCGGCGCTGGCGGCGGGCACCTACCGCGCCGAGATGGCCGCGCGCAGCGCCAGCGAGATCGTCCGCCTGCTCGCCCTGGGACAGAGCGGGCAGGCCGGCTTTCGCCACGCTGACGGCTTCGCGCCGCTGACGCCCGGCGACATCGCCGTGCTGGTGCGCGACGGCGGCGAGGCCCGGGCGATCCGCGAGGCGCTGGCGCAACGCGGGGTGCGCAGCGTCTACCTGTCCGACAAGGATTCGGTGTTCGCCAGCCAGGAAGCCCGCGACCTGCTGCTCTGGCTGCGCGCCTGCGCCGAACCGGACGTCGACCGCCGCCTGCGTGCCGCGCTGGCCACCCGCACCCTCGGCCTGAGCCTGGCGCAGCTCGACGAACTGAGCCGTGACGAACGCCGCTGGGAGCGCTGGGTCATGCAGTTCCGCGACTACCGCCAGCGCTGGCAGCGCCAGGGCGTGCTGCCGATGCTGCATCGCCTGCTCCACGACCTGGCCCTGCCGCAGCAACTGATGGCCCGCCACGACGGCGAACGCGCCCTGACCAACCTGCTGCATCTGGCCGAGCTGCTGCAGCAGGCCGCCGCCACCCTGGATGGCGAGCAGGCGCTGATCCGCCATCTGGGCGAGTTGCTGGAAGGCAGCGGCGATGCTGCCGACGAGCAGGTGCTGCGCCTGGAGAGCGATGCGGCGCTGGTGCGGGTGGTGACCATCCACAAGTCCAAGGGACTCGAATATCCGCTGGTGTTCCTGCCCTTCGTCTGCGCCTTCCGCCCGGCCGAGGCGGGCCGCCCGCAGCAGATCCACGACGGCCAGCAGCGCCGCCTGGTGCTGCAGCCCGATGCGCAGCAGCTCGCCCAGGCCGAGCGGGAGCGCCTCGGCGAAGACCTGCGCCTGCTCTATGTGGCACTGACCCGCGCCCGGCACGCCTGCTGGCTGGGCATTGCCGACATCAAGCGCGGCAACGGCAAGGACTCCCACCTGCACCTGTCGGCCATCGGCTATCTGCTCGGCGGCGGCGCGGCGCTGGGCGAAAGCGCTGCACTGGCCGGCTGGATCGATCCGCTGCTGCTGCCCGGTGCCAGCGTGCGCTGCCCGGCTCCCGAGGCTGCCCCCCGGCGCTTTGAGGCAACCGCCGCCGCGGTGCAGGCGCTGCACTGGCGCACACCACCGCGCAAGGCTGCCGAACACTGGTGGATCGCCTCCTACAGCGCCCTGCGTACCGGCGCGAGCGAGGCACCGGCACAGCGCTTCGAGGATGCCGCTCCGGACAGCCCGGCCGCACAGAAGATCGCCGACGACGAGCGCGAAGCGGCCGACGTGCCACAGAGCGCTGCGCCGCTCGCCAGCGCGGTGCCGGAACTGCACCGCTTCCCGCGTGGCCCCAATCCCGGCACCTTCCTGCATGGCCTGCTCGAACTGGCCGGCCGCGAGGGCTTCGCCGCGCTGGCCGAAGATTCTGCCGTGCTGCGCGAACAGATCGCCCGGCGCTGCCAGCGGCGCGGCCTGACCGCCTGGATCGAGCCGCTCGCCGACTGGCTGCTGGCGTTCATCGGCGAGCCGCTGGCGCTGGGCGAGGGCCGTCGCGTGGCGCTGGCCGACCTGCAGCATTACCAGCCGGAACTGGAATTCTGGTTCGAGGCCCGCCAGGTGAATGTGCGCCTGATCGATGAGCTGGTCTGCCAGCATGTGCTGCCCGGCGTGGCGCGTCCGGCCCTCAGCCGCGACACCCTCAACGGCATGTTCAAGGGCTTCATCGACCTGGTGTTCGAGCATGACGGGCGTTACTACGTCGTCGACTACAAGTCGAACTGGCTGGGCGAGGATGATGCCGCCTACAGCTGCGAGGCCATGCAGGCGGCGGTCGCCAGCCAGCGCTACGACCTGCAGTACGTCCTCTACCTGCTGGCGCTGCACCGCCAGCTGCGGCTGCGCCTGCCGGACTACGACTACGACAGCCACATCGGCGGCGCGCTCTACCTGTTCCTGCGCGGCAGCCGCGCCGCGGGGCAGGGCATCCACCACGCCCGCCCGCCGCGGGCCCTGATCGAGGCGCTGGACGCGCTGTTTACTGGAGCATCGCCGGAGAAGCGCCCATGAACGAATCCCTTTCCCTGCCAAACGACAGCATGGCCCTGCAGGACAGCACCCACCTGCTGGCGTTGCTGGATGCCTGGGTCGACAAGGGCTGGCTACGGCCGCTCGATCGTGCCCTGGCGGCGTTCCTTGCGGAACTGGAGCCGTCCGCCGCGCCGCTGGTGCTGCTGGCCGCCGCGCTGGCCAGCCACCAGCTTGGCCACGGCCATGTCTGCCTGGATCTGGAGG
>CAZFFB010000084.1:0-7705 GCA_964517735.1 uncultured Pseudomonas sp. | reverse complement strand
GGCCAGTGCCGCGACGGCCAGCAGCACAAAGCCCAGCAAGGCGCAGAACCACAACGGCTGGCGAGCAGTGGCAAAGTGTCGCCGGGCCGGGAGCCACAGCGCCGCCGCCAGCAGGGCGCTGGCCATGCTCAGCCACGGCATGGCGCTCAGCCTCGTGCCAGCGCGGCGAAGGCGCGCTCGGCAGCATCGAGAGTCAGCTCCAGTTCGGCAGCGCCGTGGGCAATCGAGGTGAAACCGGCCTCGAACGCGGAGGGCGCCAGGTACACGCCGCCCTCGAGCATCAGATGGAAGAAGCGCTTGAAACGCTCGACATCACTGGCCATCACGTCGTCGAAGCTGACGATGTCCTCAGCCTCGTTGAAGTACAGACCGAACATGCCGCCGGCCTGCGTGGTGACGAAGGGAATGCCCGCTGCAGCGGCGCGCTCGCGCAGGCCTGCGAGCATGCGCGCGGTGTAGTCGCCGAGCTCGGCGTGGAAGCCATCGCGGCTGATCAGCTTGAGGGTGGTCAGGCCGGCGGCCATGGCCAGCGGGTTGCCGGACAGGGTGCCGGCCTGATAGACCGGGCCGAGCGGGGCGATGCACTCCATGATCGCGCGCTTGCCGCCAAAGCAGCCGACCGGCATGCCGCCACCGACGATCTTGCCGAAGGTCGACAGATCCGGGGTCACGCCGTAGTGGGCCTGGGCGCCGCCGAGGGCGACGCGAAAACCGGTCATCACCTCGTCGAAGATCAGCACCACGCCGTGCGCATCGCACAGCGCACGCAGGCCCTCGAGGAAGCCCGGCGCCGGCGGCACGCAGTTCATGTTGCCGGCCACCGGCTCGACGATGATGCAGGCAACCTTCTCGCCGACCTCGGCAAGGGTCTGCTCGACCGCGGCGAGGTCGTTGTAGGGCAGGGTCAGGGTGTGCCGGGCAAAGTCCGCCGGCACGCCGGCTGAGCTGGGCACGCCCTGGGTCAGCGCGCCGGAGCCGGCCTTGACCAGCAGGCTGTCGGAGTGGCCGTGGTAGCAGCCTTCGAACTTGATGATGTCATCGCGCCCGGTATAGCCACGCGCCAGACGGATCGCGCTCATGGTTGCCTCGGTGCCGGAGCTGGTCATGCGCACCATCTCCATCGATGGCACCAGACGGCAGACCAGCTCGGCCATTTCCACCTCCAGTGCGGTCGGCGCCCCGTAGGACAGGCCATGCACCAGCTGGCGGCGTACCGCCTCGAGTACCTCGGGGTGGGCGTGGCCGAGGATCATCGGTCCCCAGGAGCCGACGTAGTCGACATAGCGGCGGTCGTCCTCGTCAATCACGTAAGCGCCTTCGGCATGCTTGAAGAACAGCGGCGTGCCGCCGACGCTGCGAAAGGCGCGCACCGGCGAGTTGACGCCGCCGGGGATGTGCTTCTGGGCGTTGCTGAAGAGGATTTCGGAGCGGGACATGGGGACCTCGCGGAGCTTGGTGCGATTTCAGTTCGAGAAGTGGTAGGTGAGGCTGTTGTTCTCGCCGACCGTTATGATGTTTTTGCTGCGCAGCTGGCTGATCAGTTTCTGGTGGTCATTTTCCCCAAGTACCTTGCGGAAGTGAGCCTTGAGAGCATTTTCGAGAGCTGGGAGCTTGCTGGGGCGAGTACGGGCAGCCTTACGCAGAAAATTTATTGCTTCGCTGCAGATGTCCTGTTTGCCTTGCTGCGGTTGCTGCGGTTGCTGCGGTTGCTGCGGTTGCTGCGGTTGCTGCGGTTGCTCGACATTCTGCTTTTGGGTGACTGCTAGCAGTGGAATATCTTCAATGCGCTCGGAGCGTTTGGCGAAGATCTTGCGGTGCTTTAGATGTGCAATCAGGGGGTCGAAGCCTGTGTCGCGAGATAGCACATGAAAAAAACACCCATCATCTTTTGCTGCCAGTTCTCCCATGTAGAACGCGATGTGAAAGTCCAGCGCATTGGGTCCATTGCCATGGATCTTGATGTACTCGCCACGCTCGCCCAGTGCTTGCATTGCAGTTACTAGCTCAAAAGGCAACTTTGTCTGATTGCTGCCGACAAATACCTTGACCCTGAAGTCAAGCTTGAGCAGCAGCTCCATGTGCTCGGGGCAGACATTTTCTAGGTCGATCAATACATAGTTGGTGCGCAAGTCAGACTCCATTGAAAAGCGCAGTGAACGCGCGTGCGCGGCGCTCGACTTCGGCGGCATTCGGGGCGGCGAACAGCGCATGGATCACCGCGACCATGCTGGCGCCGCGGGCGATCAGCGCCGGGGCGGTGTCGAGGGTCACCCCGCCGATCGCGACGATCGGCAGGCGCAGCTGTGCGCGGGCCTGCTCGAGCAGTTCGAGGCTGGCCGCCGGCGCGCCGGGCTTGGTGTTGGAGTTGAAGAAGCGGCCGAAGGCCACGTAGCTGGCGCCGTCGCGGCGAGCCTGCTCGGCCAGCTCCAAACTGGCATGGCAGGTGGCGCCGACAATCGGCTTGCCGCCGAGCAGGGCGCGCGCGGCGGCCAGCGAGCCGTCGCCCTGGCCGAGGTGCACGCCAAGGCCCAGGCGGGTGGCCAGGTCGAGGTCGTCGTTGATGATCAGCTCGGCGCCGTAGCGCAGACACAGCTCGGCCAGCGCCTCGGCCTCGCGCAGGCGCCGCGCCGCATCGCTGGACTTGTCGCGGTACTGCACCAGCCGGGCGCCGCCGCGCAGCGCGGCCTCGACCCAGGGCAGCAGGCGGCCGTCGGCCAGCAGCTGGCTGTCGGTGATGGCATAGAGTCCGCGCAGGTGTTTCATCGGCAGGGTTCCGCAGGGCAGGGTTCAGTCCAGGGGCAGACGGCGCGGCACATACTGACCGCGGCCGGGCTGTTCGGCATCGCGCAGGGTGCGCCAGGTGTAATCCAGCGCGCTCCTGACTGCACCCGGCAGGTCCTGGCCGAGCGCCAGTCGCCCGGCCAGGGCGCTGGCCAGCGTACAGCCGCTGCCGTGATAGCTGCCGGGCAGGCGGATGCAGGGGAAGTCGGCGCGCTGACCGTCGCGGCTGTACAGGCGGTTATGAATGTCCTGCTCGTCGCCATGTCCGCCGGTGATCAAGAGGTGCTCGCAATCATTAAGCAGGCGCTCGGCGCAGGCGTCGGCACTGCCATCCGGCAGTTCGGCGAGGATGCGCGCCTCGGGCAGGTTGGGGGTGGCGATGCGGCACAGTGGCAGCAGCCGCTCGCGGATCGCATAGCCGACCTCGTCCTTGCCCAGCGCGCCACCACCGCCGGCTCGCAGCACCGGGTCGCAGACCAGCGGCACGCCGGGCAGGCGCTGGACGATTTCAACCACGGTGTCGACCATCTCCAGCGAGCCGAGCATGCCCAGCTTGATCGCAGCAACCGGCAGATCAGCGATGATTGCCTCGGCCTGGGCCAGTACCCAGGCGCGATCCAGCACGCGAAAGTCCTGCACATCGACGGTGTCCTGCACGGTCAGCGCCGTGACGGCCGGGGCGGCATGGCAGCCCTGGGCGAGCAGCGCCTCGATGTCGGCCTGAAGGCCTGCACCGCCGCTTGGGTCATGGCCGGACAGGCACAGCACCACGGGGCGTATGGGAGAGAGGGTAGGCGAGAGCAAAGGGAGTCTGTTCATGGCCAGCGAGCTTATCACCAAAGTGGCTGGGGAGGTGGACGCGGCACGCGTTCGGCCGCCCGGGCGAGGCTGCTAGAATGGCGCGCTCAATCCATCGTGCGCGCGCTTCTGGCCGCGCCCTGCTGCGAATTCTGCCATGGCCTTTGTCGATCCTGTCCGCTTCAGCAATCCCCTGCGCCGCTTTGCCCGCCGCCTGGTCGAGGAGCGCCTGCCCGAGGTAGCCGCGCCGCTGCCTCTGCCAGAAAGCCTGAGCAGCGAGCCGTGGTATTCGGCCGGGCGGGCCGCCGCGAGCCTGGGCGGTGAGCGGGTCGACGGCTGGCGCCTGCAGGAATGGCCGGGCAAGGCGCTGCGTGCCACCTTCAGCGCCTGCTGGCGTGATGGCGAGGGCCGGTTGTGGAATGTGCTGCCAGGGGGCGAGACCTGGCTGTTTCTGGCTGACCCCAGGCGTCAGTACGCCGGCCTGCCGATCGCCGATCGCTACCATGCCTTGGTGCGGGATGCCCTGCTGGAGGACTACCTGAAGGTCTGTGATCTGCTCTCGCGCCGCCCTCTGCAGGCCGCCAGCCGCGAGGCGCTGCTGCCGATGCGCGAGCGCCTTGAAGGCTGGCTCGAGCTGGGTGGTCGCGGTGATCAGCGCTGCCCCTGCCAGAGCGGCAAGCGCTACGCCACCTGCTGCAGCCGGCGGCTGGCGGTAAGCCTTGGAGGCGCCTGAGATGGCGCGCACGCCTCGTCCGCCCAAGCATCCTGCCCGTCTACGGCAGGGGCAGAAGTCCTTGGGGCCGGCCGCGCGCCGGAGCGCCCCGATGGTCCGCAAGGCGCCCCCGGCGGTGCCGCGCCTGCTGCTGTTCAACAAGCCATTCGATGTGCTGACCCAGTTCGCCGACGCCGAAGGTCGGGCCACCCTGAAGGACTACATTCCGGTACCGGGCGTCTATCCGGCCGGGCGCCTTGACCGGGACAGCGAGGGCCTGCTGCTGCTGACCAACGATGGCCGCCTGCAGGCACGGATCGCCGATCCACGGTACAAGTTGCCCAAGACCTACTGGGTACAGGTGGAGGGTGAGGCGCAGGACGCGCAGCTTGAGCAGCTGCGCCGGGGTGTGCTGCTCAAGGACGGGCCGACCCGCCCGGCCGAGGTGCGGCGTCTGGCCGAGCCTGAGCTCTGGGCGCGCCAGCCGCCGGTACGCTTTCGCCAGCAGATTCCCACCTGCTGGCTGGAACTGGTGATCCGCGAAGGGCGCAATCGTCAGGTGCGCCGCATGACCGCCGCAGTCGGGCTGCCGACCCTGCGTCTGGTGCGGGTGGCGATCGGTCCATGGCAGCTGGACGATCTGCAGCCTGGCGAGTGGCGCGAGGTGCCGGCGCAGCTACCCGGATAGCCGGCCTGCGGGTAGAGGCCGTCACATGCCTTCGAGGCTGCCGATCACCAGGGTCTTGATGACAAAGCCCAGCACGCCAAGGCCCAGGGCGAAGAACAGGATGAAGGTGCCGAACTTGCCGGCATTCGACTTTTTCGCCAGATCCCAGACGATGAACGCCATGAAACCCACCAGACCGGTAATCAGCCCGGTCATCATCCAGTTTTCGAATACTTCAGGCTCCATCGGATTCTCCAGCGCGGGCGACAGTGGGCGGTAGCGGTGGGCGATTATAGGCGCCGTGCCCGGCAAGGCCAACGCCCGGCCAGCGCCGCAGGTTTCAGCGCAGATGCTCCAGCGGCAGCTCGGTACTGCTGATCACCTGATTGAGCACAAAGCTTGAGCGCACGCTGGATACCCCCTCGATGCGGGTCAGGGTGCCCAGCAGAAACTGCTGGTAGTGCTCCATGTCCGGTACCACCACCTTGAGCTGATAATCCGCTTCCATGCCGGTGACCAGGCTGCACTCGAGCACCTGCGGGCACTGGCGGATCTGGCCCTCGAAGTGGGCAAAGCGCTCCGGCGTGTGGCGATCCATGCCTACCAGCACATAGACCGTCAGGGTCAGGCCGAGCTTGCGGCGATCCAGCAGCGCCACCTGACGCAGGATATAGCCCTCATCCTCGAGCTGATGGACCCTGCGCGAGCAGGGCGAGGGCGACAGGCCGATCCGCTCGGCCAGCTGCTGATTGGCCAGGGTTGCATCGCGTTGCAGTTCGGCAAGGATGCGCAGGTCATAGCGGTCAAGTTTGCTCATGCGCCGGTGGCTCCTGATGCTGCGCCTGACGTGGCCTGCTCGTGGGGGTCGGCATGCACCAGCACCTCGGCGCGCTGGAATTCGCTGCAGATCGCCCGTTCTGCCGCCTCGCACAGGTCGTGGGCCTGATGGAGCGGCAGGTGGGCCGGCAGATCCAGGTGCAGCTGCACGAACCAGCAGGTGCCTGAGCGCCGGGTGCGCAGGTCATGGGCGTCCAGCACGCCCGGCACGCTGCGCGCCAGCTGCAGCATGCGCTCGCGCACCTCCAGCGGCAGCTCCTCATCCATCAGCACCGCCGCGGATTCACGCACGATGCCCAGCGCACTCCAGAAGATGTACAGCGCAATGGCCATGCCGATCAGCGCATCGGCCTGTATCCAGCCCGCTGCCGCCAGTACCAGCGCCAGCAGGATGCCAAGATTGAGCAGCAGATCCGAGCGATAGTGCAGCGAGTCGGCATGGATGGCCGTCGAGCCGGTGACCCGTACCACATGGCGCTGGAACAGCAGCAAGGCCAGGGTTAGCAGCAGCGACAGCACGATCACCGCGACGCCCAGACCGGTCGCTTCCAGCGGTTCAGGCCTCTGCAGGCGCTCGAAACCGTTGTAACCGACCAGCAGCGCGCTGGCGGCGATGAACAGCGCCTGCGCCAGGCCCGCCAGCGCCTCGGCCTTGCCATGCCCGAAGCGGTGGTTGTCATCGGCCGGGCGCAGGGCGTAGTGCACGGCCAGCAGGTTGAGCAGCGAGGCGGCGCCATCGAGCAGCGAGTCGGTGAGGCCGGCCAGCAGGCTTACCGACCCGCTCAGCCACCAGGCCACGGCCTTGGCGCCAACCAAGGTCAGCGCCGTCAGCAGGGCGGCCAGCGAGGCCTGGCGCATCAGCCGGGCATGGGCGTTCGGGGTCATTGCCGGGTCTCAGGCATGGGTTAGCAGGCCAAGGCGTGCCAGTTGCTGAAGGTCACCTGGGTGTACCTGCAGCTGTGGGTGATCAAGCGGCAGATCCTTGCCCAGCGTGCGCTGCAGCACCTCGCGCAGGCGGGCCTGATCGAGGTGTCCGGAGCGATCGATGGCCTCTTGCAGCTGCTCGGGGGCCACCGAGTAGCGATTGCCCGGCAGGTAGATGGCGCCGGTGGTGAAGTCGATGGCAAAGGCGATCAGCCCCGGCACCACATAAAACAGAATGCCGACCCCGTTGAGGGCCGCCACCAGCGGATCGATCTGGCCGCTGATCTGGCCACGGCGCTCGGGGTAGAACAGCGTACCGCAACCACTGAGCTGAACCAGCAGGCTACCGGCCAGGGCGGCGCTGACCAGACGTTGGGGGAGAGGCATGGAGAACTCCTTGCAAGGACAATGGCGACCATCAGTGACCACGACGCAGGCGTCAGGTTTCAGGCATCCATGCGCGGCTAGCGTGATACGCACAGTGTACGCAGCCCGCGCCGTGCCGGCCAAGACATGCCGGGCGCCGGCTATAATCGCCGCCCTTGCCCGTTGCCGCTGCGAGTACCCATGCGCCTGTCCACCGCCCTGCCCATCGATGCCGTACTGCCCGCGCTGCGTGCCGCACTTGCCGAGCGCCACGAGGTGGTGCTCGAGGCGCCGCCCGGCGCCGGCAAGACCACCCGGGTGCCGCTGGCGCTGCTGAACGAGCCGTGGCTGGCCGGGCAGACCATCGTCATGCTCGAGCCGCGCCGCCTGGCCGCGCGCGCCGCTGCCGAGCGGCTGGCCAGCGAGCTGGGCGAGCCGGTCGGCGCGACGGTCGGCTACCGCATCCGCCTGGACAGCCGGGTGGGGCCGAACACGCGCATCGAGGTGGTCACCGAGGGCATCCTCGCCCGCCGCCTGCAGGACGATCCAGGCCTTGAAGGCGTCGGCCTGGTGATCCTCGACGAATTCCACGAGCGCAGCCTGGACGCCGACCTGGCCCT
>CAZFFB010000083.1:0-7713 GCA_964517735.1 uncultured Pseudomonas sp. | reverse complement strand
GGGAAGTCTGGCTCAACGGCATGGAAGTCACCCAGTTCACCTACTTCCAGCAGGTCGGCGGCGTCGAGTGCTACCCGGTGACCGGCGAGATCACCTACGGCCTCGAGCGCCTGGCCATGTACCTGCAGGGCGTCGACTCGGTGTACGACCTGGTCTACTCCGACGGCCCGTTCGGCAAGGTCACCTACGGCGACGTGTTCCACCAGAACGAGGTGGAGCAGTCCACCTACAACTTCGAGCACGCCAACGTCGACAAGCTGTTCGAGCTGTTCGACTTCTACGAGGGCGAGGCCAAGCGCCTGATGGACCTCGAGCTGCCGCTGCCGAGCTACGAGATGGTGGTCAAGGCCTCGCACACCTTCAACCTGCTCGACGCCCGCCGCGCCATCTCGGTGACCGCGCGCCAGCAGTACATCCTGCGCGTGCGCACCCTGGCCCGCGCCGTGGCGCAGAGCTACCTGCAGGCGCGCACCAAGCTCGGCTTCCCGATGGCCACCCCCGAACTGCGTGACGAAGTACTGGCCAAGCTGAAGGAGGCCGAATGATGACTGCCGCTCAAGATTTCCTGGTCGAACTGGGCACCGAAGAGTTGCCCCCCAAGGCGCTGAAGTCGCTCGGCGAGGCCTTCCTCGCCGGCGTCGAGAAGGGCCTCAAGGCCGCCGACCTCGGCTACGTCAGCGCCCGCTACTACGCCGCGCCGCGCCGCCTGGCGATCCTCGTCGAGCAGCTGGCCACCCAGCAGCCGGACCGCGAGGTGCGCCTCGATGGCCCGCCGCTGGCCGCCGCCTTCGACAAGGACGGCCAGCCGACCCAGGCCGCACTGGGTTTTGCCAAGAAGTGCGGCGTCAGCCTCGAGCAGGTCGACACCTCCGGCCCCAAGCTGAAGTTCGTCCAGTCCATCGCCGGCCAGCCGGCCGAAAGCCTCTTGCCGGGCATCGTCGAAGCTTCGCTGAACGAGCTGCCGATCCCCAAGCGCATGCGCTGGGCGGCACGCCGCGAGGAGTTCGTGCGCCCGACCCAGTGGCTGGTGATGCTGCTCGGTGACGAGGTGGTCGACTGCACCATCCTCACCCAGCAGGCCGGGCGCGTGTCGCGCGGCCACCGCTTCCACGCCAACCACGAGGTGCGCATCAGCAACCCGGCCAGCTACGCCGAGGACCTGCGCAGCGCCTACGTGATCGCCGACTTCGCCGAGCGCCGCGCACTGATCGACGCCCGCGTCGCCGAGCTGGCCGCCGAGCAGAACGGCCAGGCCATCGTGCCGCCGGCGCTGCTGGATGAAGTGACCGCGCTGGTCGAGTGGCCGGTGCCGCTGGTCTGCTCCTTCGAGGAACGCTTCCTCGAGGTGCCGCAGGAGGCGCTGATCGCCACCATGCAGGACAACCAGAAGTACTTCTGCCTGGTCGACGAAAGCGGCAAGCTGCTGCCGCGCTTCATCACTGTGGCCAACATCGAATCGAAGGACCCGGCGCAGATCGTTTCCGGCAACGAGAAGGTGGTGCGTCCGCGCCTCACCGACGCCGAGTTCTTCTTCAAGCAGGACAAGAAGCACGCCCTCGAGGACAACAACCAGCGCTTGGCCAACGTGGTGTTCCAGGCCCAGCTGGGCAGCGTGTTCGACAAGGCCGAGCGCGTGTCCAGGCTGGCCGCCTTTATCGCCGATCGAATTGGCGGGAACGCCGAGCGCGCCGCGCGCGCCGGCATCCTCTCCAAGTGCGACCTGGCCAGCGAGATGGTCGGCGAGTTCCCGGAGATGCAGGGCATCGCCGGCTACTACTACGCACGGCACGACGGCGAGGCCGAGGACGTCGCCCTGGCGCTCAACGAGCAGTACATGCCGCGCGGCGCCGGCGCCGAGCTGCCGTCCACCCTGACCGGCGCCGCCGTGGCGGTGGCCGACAAGCTCGACACCCTGGTCGGCATCTTCGGCATCGGCATGCTGCCCACCGGCTCCAAGGACCCCTACGCGCTGCGCCGCGCCGCGCTCGGCGTGCTGCGCATCCTGATCGAGAAGCAGCTGGATCTCGACCTGGTCGAGGCGGTGGCCTTCGCCGTCGCGCAGTATGGCGACAAGGTCAAGGCCGACGGCCTGGCCGGCCAGGTGCAGGAGTTCATCTTCGACCGCCTGCGCGCGCGCTACGAGGACGAGGGCGTCGATGTCGCCGTGTACCAGGCGGTGCGCGCCCTGGCGCCTTCCGCGCCGCTGGACTTCGACCAGCGCGTGCAGGCCGTGCAGGCGTTCCGCCAGCTGGCCGAGGCCGCCACCCTGGCTGCCGCCAACAAGCGCGTCTCCAACCTGCTGGCCAAGGCCGAAGGCGAGGTGCCGCGCGAGCCGAGCAGCAGCCTGCTGGTCGAGCCGGCCGAGCAGACCCTGGCCCTGGCGATCAGCCAGGCCGCCGAGGCAGTCGCCCCGCTGGCTGCGGCGCGCAACTACAACGCCGCGCTGCAGCGCCTGGCCGCGCTGCGCGTGCCGGTGGATGCGTTCTTCGAGGAAGTGCTGGTCAACGCCGACGATCCCGCGGTGCGCGCCAACCGCTACGCGCTGCTGGCCCAGCTGCGCGGCCTGTTCCTCGGCGTGGCGGACATCTCGCTGCTGGGTTGATCCGCCGCAGCCGGCACGGCGGAAAAGCGCTGCGCGCGTTTTCCACCCTGCGCACGAAGCCGCCCACAGCAGGGCGCGAAGTGCGGCGGTCGAGCGGGTGGCGGGAGTCTCGACGTCATGGATGACGCCGTGAAGCCCCCAGGGATGGGTTCACGGCGTATCCCGGCGCCTGCTCGACTGTCGCGCCACGTCCACATCACAACGCAACGCCAGCCCCACAGGGCCCAGCCATGAAACTGCTGATTCTCGACCGCGACGGGGTCATCAACGAGGACTCCGACGCCTACATCAAGTCGCTCGACGAGTGGATCCCGATCCCCGGCTCGATCGCGGCGATCGCCCGTCTGAGCCGCGCCGGCTGGACCGTGGCGGTGGCCACCAACCAGTCAGGCTTGGCCCGTGGCTACTACAACGAGGCGACCCTCGAGGCCATGCACGCGCGCCTGCGCCAGCTGGTCGCCGAGCAGGGCGGCCAGCTCGGCCTGATCGTCCACTGCCCGCACGGCCCGGACGACGGCTGCGAATGCCGCAAACCGCTGCCCGGCCTGCTGCAGCAGATCGCCCGCCACTATGACGTCGCCCTCGACGGCGTCTGGTTCGTCGGCGACAGCTCAGGCGACATCAGTGCCGCCCAGGCAATGGCTTGCCAGCCGGTGCTGGTGCGCAGCGGCAAGGGCGAGCGCACCCTGGCCCGGGGCCTGCCGGATGAGGTCAAGGTCTTCGATAACCTGGCGGCCGTAGCCGCCCATCTGCTGGCCGAGGAGGCCTGAACCGACCATGCAGGCGCTGCGTACTGTCCTTTTCTACTCCTTGCTCGCCCTCAGCGTGGTGATCTGGTGCCCGATCAGCCTGCTGATCGGCGTATTCCTGCCGCTGCGGGCCCGCTATGTACTGATTGCCCGCAGCTGGTGTCGCTTCGCCGTCTGGCTGGCCCGGGTGATGGTCGGTATCCGCTACGAGGTCGAGGGTCTGGAAAACATCCCCACGCAGCCCTGCGTGGTGCTGGCCAAGCACCAGAGCACCTGGGAAACCTTCTATCTGGCCGGCCTGTTCGCGCCACTGGCTCTGGTCCTCAAGCGCGAGCTGCTCAATGTCCCGTTCTTTGGCTGGGCCATGCGCCTGGTACGACCGATCGCCATCGATCGCAGCAACCCCAAGCAGGCGCTCAAGCAGGTTGCCAGCATCGGGCAGGAGCGCCTGCAACAGGGCTTCTGGCTGATGGTCTTTCCCGAAGGTACCCGCGTGCCGGCCGGCGAAATGGGCAAGTTCTCTCGCAGTGGCGCGTCTCTGGCCGTGGCCGCCAACCTGCCGGTGCTGCCGATCGCCCATAACGCCGGCGAATGCTGGCCGCGCGATGGCTGGGCCAAGTATCCGGGCACCATCAAGGTCGTGATCGGCGCCCCGCTACATGCCGATGGCGAGGGGCCACGAGCCGTCGCTGCCCTCAACCAGCAGGTGGAAGACTGGATGATCGCCACCATGCAACGCATCAACGGTAGCGCGCACAACTGACGCACCACCACCTCCTCGCACTGTATCCATAGTGCTGCCGTCTAGCCTGTGGATAACGCTATGGATAACACGGGATAACTTCGCTGTACCCGCCAGTGTTCCACGTGAAACATTCCAAGCCGCACCACCGGTAGAGACAAAAAGGCCCGGCGGGTTGGCCGGGCCGTGTGGATCAGATCGCTCGCCTCGAGGCATCAGCCCCCCAGCAAGGTCTCGGCGGACTGCCAGGGCAGGTGATGAGCCTCAGCCACTGCACGATTGCACAGCTGGCCTGCAGCGATATTCAGGCCATGGCGCAGATGCACGTCATCGCGCAGAGCCTGTCGGCTGCCTTTGTTGGCCAGGGCCAGGACAAAGGGCAGGGTGGCGTTGTTGAGCGCCTGGGCCGAGGTGCGCGCCACGGCACCGGGCATGTTGGTCACGCAGTAATGCACGACCTCGTCGACCACATACGTCGGCTCGGCGTGGCTGGTCGGACGCGAAGTCTCGGCGCAGCCGCCCTGATCAATGGCCACATCCACCAGTACCGCCCCGGCGCGCATCTGGCGCACCATCTCGGCACTGACCAGACGGGGCGCCGCCGCGCCCGGCACCAGCACACTGCAGATCAGCAGATCCGCCGTCAGCACCTGCTCACGCAGAGCAGCGCCGGTCGAATAGAGCGTGGTGATGCGATTGCCGAATTGGGCATCCAGGCGGCGCATGGCATCGGGGGAGCGATCCAGCACCGTGACCTGCGCCCCCATGCCCACCGCCACCGCAGCGGCTTGGGAGCCGACGACACCACCCCCAAGAATCACCACCTTGCCCGGTGCCACACCCGGCACGCCGCCCAGCAGTACGCCACGTCCACCCTGGGCCTTTTCCAGGCAATGGGCGCCGACCTGGACCGCCATGCGCCCGGCCACCTCGGACATCGGCGCCAGCAGCGGCAGGCGCCCCTGTGCATCGCTGACTGTCTCGTAAGCAATGCACAGCGCCCCGCTGGCCAGCAGCTCATCGGTCTGGGCACGGTCGGCGGCCAGATGCAGGTAAGTGAACAGGGTATGTTGCGGGCCGAGCAGAGCGCGCTCACTGGCCAGCGGCTCCTTGACCTTGACGATCAGTTCGCTGTCGGCAAACAGCTCGTGCGGCGTCGCCACGATCTGCGCGCCCGCCGCCCGGTAGTCGGCATCGCTGAAGCCGATGGCGGCACCCGCCGAGTGCTCGACCCGTACCTGATGGCCATGGGCAGAAAGCTCGGCAACGGCCGAAGGGGTCAGACCGACCCGGTATTCGTGATTCTTGATCTCGCGGGGAACGCCGACACGCATGGCAAGGCTCCGGAAACAGGCAGGGGAGGCCTTGAGCCTAGCACGCGGCCTGCCCCGTCCGAAGCCTGGCCTGCCCTATGTCAGAGGCGTTCAAGTGCCATCTGCAGGGCACGGAACTGCTCGAGCTTCTGGCGCTTGTACTGGCGGGCAGACTCGGGAATCGGCTTGCTCTGACCGGTCTGCAGCCAGTGCCGCAGACGATTGGCATCGGCGATACGGGTCAGCTTGCCGAAGGAGTCCAGCAGCACCACGGCGGTCTGGCGGCCCTGCAGGCGGGTAATCATCACCAGGCAGTTGCCGGCATCGTCGGTGTAGCCCGTCTTGCTCAGCTGGATGTCCCAGTCGCTCTTGCGCACCAGCGGATTGGTGTTGGCAAAGCCCAGGGCATAGGCCGGATTGCGAAACTGCACATCACCACGCTCGCGGGTACTCAGTTCGCGAATCAGCGGGTAACGCTGGGCCGCCTTGAGCAGCAGCACCAGTTCACGGGCGGTGGAAATGTTGCCGCTGGAAAGACCGGTCGGCTCAGTGAACCGGGTCTTGTGCATGCCCAGCGCCCGGGCCTTGTCATTCATTGCCTGCACGAAGGCACCGTGACCGCCGGGATAATGATGAGCGAGGGCGGCGGAGGCGCGGTTCTCCGAGGACATCAGCGCGATATGCAGCAACTCGCGACGGGTCGCCTGGCTATTGACCCGCACCCGGGAGAACACCCCCTGCAGCTCGCGGGTGTCATGGATGGTCACCGGCAATCGCTCCTCCAGCGACTGGCCAGCATCGAGCACCACCAGTGCGGTCATCAGCTTGGTGATCGAGGCGATCGGCAGACGCACATCGGCATTGCTGGCAAACACTTCGTGACCACTCTGCAGATCCATGACCATGACACTGGTCGACGCCAGTTCAAGCCCCTGCTGCACCCCTGCCTGACGCGCCGGCAGGGTCTGGGCCGCCTGCACCTCACCCAGCGGCAACAGCGCCGCCACAGAGCACCACAGACTCAGCCCGCAGAGAATTCGTCTGCTCCACATGATCGACAACCCCGGATACAAGGAATGGAAGGACCCGTGCCGGTCACCTGCCACCGACGGGGCGATGCCCCAGAGCCGTGACACGGACACTACAAAAAAACCGGCAGAGGAAGACTCTGCCGGTTTATGCACAGTATCGGGCGGACAGGCGGGGTTGTCATCCGCCGATCACGGCAGCGGCCGGGTAGCGCTTAAAGCCACGCCGCGCACAGCGTCTCCGCCTGGCTGAGCACCAGCTGCGCCGCTTCCTCCTGCTGGTCGGGCGGGTACTTGTACTTGCGCAGGATGCGCCGCACCAGGATGCGCAGCCTGGCGCGCACGCTCTCGCGGCTGCTCCAGTCGACGCTGACGTTGGCGCGCAGGCTGGCGGTGAGTTCGTGGGCGATCTGCGCCAGCACCGCGTCACCCAGCTCGCGCACCGAGGCCTCGTTGTTGGCCAACGCATCGTAGAAGGCCAGCTCGTCGTCGTTGAGGCACAGCACCTCGCCGCGCTGGCTGGCGGCAGCGAATTTCTTCGCCATCTCGATCAGTTCCTCGATGACCTGGGCGGTCTCGATGGAGCGGTTCTGGTAGCGCTTGATCACCCCGGCGAGCAGCTCGGAGAACTTCTTCTCCTGGGCGAGGTTGGTCTTGAAGCGGCTCTTGATCTCGCCCTCCAGCAGGCGCTCCAGCAGCTCCACCGCCAGGTTGCGCTCCGGCAGGTTGCGCACCTCGGCGAGGAACTCCTCGTCGAGCAGGCCGATGTTGGGCTTGTCGAGGCCGACCGCCTCGAACACGTCGACCACCTCGCCGGACACCACGGCATTGCCGATGATCTGGCGGATCGCCAGCTCGCGCTCTTCGTCGGTCTTCTTCTGGGCGCTGAGTTCGCGTTTGGTGAGGATCACCTTGATCGCCTGGAAGAACGCCACTTCCTCGCGCACCGCCTTGGCCTCATCCAGCGTGCAGCACAGGGTGAAGGCCTTGCTCATCGCCAGCGCGGTGTCGGCGAAGCGCTTCTTGCCGTCCTCCAGGCCGAGCACATGGTTGGCGGCGCCAGCCAGCAGCTTGTGGCCGCCGGTGAGGAAATCGCTGTAGTCGAAGCCGTGCAGCAGACTGCGCAGCACATCCAGCTTTTCCTCCAGCAGCGCCCAGGCCTCGTGGGCATCCACGGTGGGGCGGCCACGGCCCTTGCTGGCGGTGTATTCCTTGAGTGCGGACTTCAGTTCGTTGGCGATGCCGATGTAGTCCACCACCAGCCCGCCCTGCTTGTCCT
>CAZFFB010000082.1:0-7804 GCA_964517735.1 uncultured Pseudomonas sp. | reverse complement strand
CCTGTCCGTCGTCCCCACGGTGGCTCTCGAGGGCTTCGGACTCATCGTCGCCGACCTGATCGGCTTTGGTGGCGACCGGGCCAAGGCGTTCAACATCATCATCCAGCTCGGTGCCATCCTCGCAGTGATGTGGGAGTTTCGCCGCAAGATCCTCACCGTGGTGCGCGGTCTGCCCCGCGAGCATCAGGCGCAGCGCTTTACCCTCAACCTGCTGGTGGCCTTCTTCCCGGCGGTGATCCTCGGGTTGCTGCTGGCTGACTTCATCGAACACTGGCTGTTCAACCCGATCACCGTGGCCAGTGCGCTGGTGATCGGCGGGGTGGTGATGCTCTGGGCCGAGAAGCGCCCGCACCGCATCGAGGCGCCAAGCGTTGATGACATGACCTGGCAGCAGGCCCTGAAGGTCGGCTGCGCCCAGTGTCTGGCGCTGATTCCCGGCACCTCGCGCTCGGCCTCCACCATCATCGGTGGGCTGGTATTCGGCCTGTCCCGCAAGGCGGCCACTGAGTTTTCTTTCTTCCTGGCCATGCCGACCATGGTCGGTGCGGCCCTGTACTCAGGCTACAAGCATCGCGCGTTGTTCGAGAACGGCAGCGATCTGCCGGTCTTTGCCATTGGCTTCATCGCCTCCTTCGTGTTCGCCATGCTCAGCGTGCGCGCGTTGCTGAAGTTCATCGCCACCCACAGCTATGCGCTGTTTGCCTGGTACCGCATTGCCTTTGGCCTGCTGATCCTCGCCACCTGGCAGCTGGGGATGATCGACTGGAGCACCGCGCAGGGCTGAGGGCGGTGTGGTTCTTGTCGGCGGCACCTGAGGGTGCTGCCCTGTCTGCCGCCAGCCGCGGCCCTTTGCGGAGCATATCCATGAGCGAGCAACTTCCAGCACTGATCATCGAGGACCTGCAGCCTGGCACCGGCACGGCGGTGGTCAAGGGGGCGCTGATCACCACCCAGTACCGTGGCTGGCTCGCCGATGGCTGCGAGTTCGACTCCTCCTTTGCGCGCGGGCGGCCCTTTCAGTGCGTGATCGGTACCGGGCGGGTCATCAGGGGCTGGGATCAGGGATTGATGGGCATGCAGGTGGGCGGCAAGCGCCGCCTGTGGGTGCCGGCCCATCTGGCCTATGGGGAGCGCCAGGTCGGGGCCATTGCGCCGGGCTCGGATCTGACGTTTGAGATCGAACTGCTCGAGGTGCTGACCCGCGACGACTGAAGCCTTGCCCCGGTCGCCGCGTGGCCTGCAGGGGTTCAGGGCTGGATGCCCTGGCTGCGCAGGTAGTCGTCGTAGCTGCCGCTGAAGTCGGTCACGCCGTTCTCCGACAGCTCGATGATCCGGGTGGCCAGCGAGCTGACGAACTCGCGGTCATGGCTGACGAAGATCAGCGTGCCCGGGTAGTTTTCCAGCGCCAGGTTGAGTGCCTCGATGGATTCCATGTCCAGGTGGTTGGTCGGTTCGTCCATCACCAGCACATTGGGCTTTTTGAGGATCAGCTTGCCAAACAGCATGCGCCCCTGCTCGCCACCGGAAATCACCTTCACCGACTTCTTGATCTCGTCATTGCCAAACAGCATGCGCCCGAGGGTGCCGCGCACCAGCTGCTCGCCGCCCTGGGTCCATTGGGCCATCCAGTCGAACAGGGTGACATCCTCGGCGAAGTCCGCCGCGTGGTCCTGGGCGAAGTAGCCGATATCGGCGCTCTCGGTCCACTTCACCTCGCCGCTCATCGGCGCCATTTCGCCGACTAGAGTGCGCAGCAGGGTGGTCTTGCCGATGCCGTTGGGGCCGATGATCGCCACTCGCTCGCCGGCTTCAACCTGCAGCGACAGGTTCTTGAACAGCGCCGTGCCGTCAAACCCCTGGCTGACGCGCTCGAGGGTCACTGCCTGACGGTGCAGCTTCTTGGTCTGCTCGAAGCGGATGAACGGGCTGACCCGGCTGGACGGCTTGACCTCTTCCAGCTGGATCTTGTCGATCTGCTTGGCACGGCTGGTGGCCTGTTTGGCCTTGGAGGCGTTGGCCGAGAAGCGGCTGACGAACTGCTGCAGCTCGGCGATCTGTGCCTTCTTCTTGGCATTGTCGGAGAGCAGGCGCTCACGCGCCTGTTCGGCAGCGATCATGTACTCGTCGTAATTGCCGGGGAACAGGCGCAGCTCGCCGTAATCCAGGTCGGCCATGTGGGTGCAGACCGCATTCAGGAAGTGGCGATCGTGGGAGATGATGATCATGGTGGAGTTGCGCGCCGTGAGCACGCCTTCCAGCCAGCGGATGGTGTTGATGTCCAGGTGGTTGGTCGGCTCATCCAGCAGCAGCACGTCCGGGTCGGCGAACAGCGCCTGAGCCAGCAGCACGCGCAGCTTCCAGCCCGGCGCCACAGCGCTCATCGGGCCGAAATGCTGCTCCAGTGGAATGCCCAGCCCCAGCAGCAGCTCGCCGGCGCGCGATTCGGCGGTGTAGCCGTCCATTTCGGCGAACTGCACCTCAAGTTCAGCGACGGCCATGCCGTCTGCTTCGCTCATTTCTGCCAGCGAGTAGATGCGGTCACGCTCGGCCTTGACCGTCCACAGCTCGGCATGCCCCATGATCACGGTGTCGATGACGCTGAATTGCTCGTAAGCGAACTGGTCCTGACGCAGCTTGCCGAGGCGGGTGTTGCTTTCCAGCATGACCTGGCCGGTGGAGGGCTCAAGGTCACCGCCGAGAATCTTCATCAGCGTGGATTTGCCGCAGCCGTTGGCGCCGATCAGGCCGTAGCGGTGGCCATTGCCGAACTTGACGGAGACGTTCTCGAACAGCGGTTTGGGGCCGAACTGGATGCTGAGGTTGGCAGTAGAGATCAAGAGGGGTACCTGTCAGTGCATGACGCGCCGCCGCTGGGCGGGCGAGGGGTGCGAATACGGCGCGCATTCTCGCACAGCCCGCCCGCCCTTGTACCCGCCGCCTGCCGACGGCGGGTGCGGGGCTCACACCCACTGATCGCTGCGCCGGCGCTTGACCCGCAGCAGGGTTGGCAGCAGCAGACCCACCAGCAGGCCGGCACCGGCGATACTGCCGCCATACAGCAGGTAGGTCATCAGCACCTGCTGCTGTTCGTTGCCCAGCTGCGCCTTGAGGGCCCGCACCTCGGACTGGCTGCGGGTCAGCTGCTCCTCCAGGGTGCTGCGGGTGCTCTGCAGCTCATCGATCAGGGTCTTGCGGGCATCGAGGGTTTCCTGCATGCCCTGAACGCGCAGCTTCCAGGCATCGTCGATGCCCTTGAGTTCGGCGCCCAGCTCCAGTACCCGCTGCTCGAGCTGCGGCAAGCGCTCGGCCTGCCCGGGCACGGCCTGCAGGTCGCTGCTGGGCAGCCAGGCGACCTTGCCGGTGGCGCTGCGTACCTGGCTGTAGCCATCCTGACTGGTGATCAGCTCGACCTTCTGCCCGGAACTCAAGGTGCCGGTGATGCGGTGGCCGTCGCTTGGGCCGCTGCGTACATAGACGTTCAGGCTGTCGCTGACCCAGCGCGCGTTTGGCTCGTCCGCTGCAGCCATGGCCGTCGTGGCCTGGGTGAACAGTGCGGTGAGCAGCAGCGGACGCAGGCAGCGGGGGAGGCGGTGGGATGACATGAGTGATCTTCTTCCAGGGCAACGGGGAGCCCGCGCAGGCGGGTCGATTCGGATAAGGATAGGCACGCCAGCGCAACGATACCTTGAAGCGGTCGCCCTTTCAGGCCGTGTGAGGAGCCTTGCCCTGGGGCAAAAGTTCCCGGGCAATGCCTGCAGGCCGCTCAGACCAGTCGCAGACGCGCCCGGCGGCGGCGGTATTCGTAGGCATCCTGGCGCTTCTTCAGCTCGCGGCACAGGCTGGGGGCCTGCTGACTGCCGGTGCGCAGCGCCTCCATCAGCAGGCTGCCCAGCAGCTGCTGGTGATGGTTGGCCGTGGCGATCAGGCTGGCCAGCTGGGCATGACCGAAGCGCTCGAGGGTTTCCTGAGTGACCACCGCCCGGGCGCTTTCAAGGTGGCGGCGGATATCATCGCGCAGATCGGCATCATCAAAAGGCTGGCCGCTCTGGCGATGAAGGATACGCATGTATTCGAAGACCTTGCCATCGATGGCGTGCATGACGGGACTCCTGCAAGCAACAGACCATCCGATTCAAGCAGATTTTTCCCTCGGCGAAAACGCTGCCATACGCCTGCCCGGGACTTGCTGTGGCTGCTGCCAGCGTCGATCCTGTGGCCTCTTAAAGCGGCTGGCGGCTCATGATGCGACTGTTTCTCTGTGAAAAACCCTCCCAGGCGCGGGATATTGCCGAGGTGCTGGGGGCCAGACGGCGCGCGGAGGGCTGTCTGCAAGGCAGCGGGGTCACGGTCACCTGGTGTATCGGCCATCTGCTGGAAACCGCCGCACCCGACGCTTACGATCCGCGCTTCAAGCGCTGGAATCTGGCGGATCTGCCGATCATTCCCGCGCAGTGGAAGCTTGAGGTCAGGCGCCAGGGCGCCGCGCAGCTGCGGGTGATCCGCCGCCTGCTGGGGACCTGCAAGGAGCTGGTGATTGCCACGGATGCTGACCGGGAGGGCGAGATGATCGCCCGCGAGGTGCTGGAGTATTGCCATTACCGTGGGCCGATCCAGCGGCTCTGGCTGTCGGCGCTGGATGAAGCCTCGATTCGCCGGGCTCTGGCCAACCTGCGTCCGGGCAGCGCGACGGTCAATCTGTATCAGGCGGCGCTGGGCCGCTCGCGCGCCGACTGGCTGATCGGCATGAACATGAGCCGCCTGTTCACCCTGCTGGGCCAGCAGGGCGGCTACCGGGGCGTGCTGCCGGTCGGGCGGGTTCAGACACCCACCCTGCGCCTGGTGGTCGAGCGTGATCGCAGCATCGCTGCCTTCGTGCCGGTGCCCTGGTGGGGGATCACGGTGCAGCTGGGGGCCGACGGGGCGTCGTTTCAGGCCGACTGGCAGGCGCCTGAGGCGGTCTGCGACGAGCAGGGCCGCTGCCTTGATCAGGCCTGCGCCCAGGCGGCGGCCCATGCGCTTGAGTCCGCTGCGGCGGCGCGCGTACTGAGCGTGGAGACCGAACGGGTGCGCGAGGCGGCACCCTTGCCCTTTGATCTGGCCAGCTTGCAGCAGGTCTGCTCGAAGAAGTTGGGACTCGGTGCCCAGGAGACCCTGGACATTGCCCAGTCCCTCTATGAGCGCGACAAGCTGATCACCTATCCGCGCAGCGACTGCGGCTATCTGCCCCTCAGTCAGCATGGCGAGGCTCCGGCGCTGCTCGCCGCCTTGCTGGCCGCGGATGCCTCGCTGGCGGCATTGCGTCCCCATCTGCAGGCGCAGCGCCGCTCGCGGGCCTGGAACGATGCACGGATCACTGCCCACCACGGCATCATCCCGACACTGGCCACCCAGGCGCTGGCGCGGCTCAACGGCAAGGCCCGCGCGGTGTATGCGCTGATCCGTGCCCGCTATCTGGCACAGTTTCTGGCGCTGCATGAGTTTGATCGCAGCGAGGCGCAGCTGAGCTGCGCGGATCAACGCCTGCAGGCGGTGGGCAAGTGTGTGGTGGAGATCGGCTGGAAGCGCGCACTGCCTGAGGTGCTGGCTGCCGCCGGTCGTGCAGGGCGTGGCGAGGCGGACGAGGCACAGGTATTGCCGCTCCTGCAGGTCGGGCAGCACTGCGCCGTCGAGGCGGTACAGCTCAAGGATCAGCAGACCCAGCCACCGCGTCCGTATACCGAAGGGGACCTGATCCGGGCCATGAAGCACGTTGCCCGTCTGGTGGACGATCCGCGCCTGCGCCAGAAGCTCAAGGACACCACCGGGATCGGTACCGAGGCGACCCGCGCCGGGATCATCCAGGGGCTGCTTGAGCGGGGTTATCTGCAGCATCAGGGCAAGGCGCTGCGCGCCACAGCGGCCGGCCATGCGCTGATCGATGCCGTACCGCGGGCGCTGGCCGACCCCGGAACCACCGCGATCTGGGAGCAGGCGCTGGATATGGTGCAGGCCGGGGAGATGAGTCTTGAAGAATTTGTCGACCGTCAGTCGGCGTGGATGGCTCGTCAGGTAGAGCACTGTCGCACCCTGCAGCTGACGGTGCCTCAGGGTGCCGCCACGCCCGGGCGCCCTGGCAAGCCCGCTCCAGAGCGGGCGCGTACTGCGCGCCCGGCAGGTCGTCGGCGCGGGAGCGGCAGGGGATCTCGCAAGGAGTGAGAGGCTCCTCACAAAAAGTTAGCGCGTTATAGCGAAATGATCTTTTTCATTCTTCGGCATTTTGTACAACTTTCCATGAGGCTCGACATTCATTCTTATTCTTTGCAGGAAGCAACGCATCATGTGCAGCCAAGACTCTGCTCTGTCCCGCATTGAAGCCGTATCTGTCAGCGACCCCCTGCGGGTGCAGCCCATGAGTGGCCGATCCATCCCCCGCGTCACACCCCGCCTGGCCCTCAGGGAGCCTTGTGAGCGCAGTCTGGATGCCACCCAGCGTTATCTTAGTGAGGTCGGTTTTGCCGGGCTGCTCAGCGCCGAAGAGGAAGTGGCGCTGGCGCGCCGCGTGCGCCATGGCGATGAGGCGGCGCGCCTGCACATGATCGAGAGCAACCTTAGGCTGGTGGTGAAAATTGCCCGACGCTACCTCAATCGGGGCCTGCCGCTGCTGGATCTGGTCGAGGAGGGCAACCTGGGCCTGATGCGCGCGGTGGAGAAATTTGATCCTGAGCGCGGTTTTCGTTTCTCGACCTATGCGACCTGGTGGATCCGTCAGAGCATCGAGCGGGCGCTGATGATCCAGACCCGCACCATTCGTCTGCCGGTGCAGGTGGTCAAGGAGCTGAACAACTGCCTGCGTGCTGCCCATGAGCTCAACCGCAAGCTGGCGCATGAGCCTGGCAACGAGGAGATCGCCGACCTTCTGGGCAAGCCGCTGGCGGAGGTCAGCCGCATCATGTCCCTGCGGGAGCGGGTCAGTTCGCTGGACAGCAGCCGCTCGGCAGACAGTGAGCAGACCCTGCATGATGTGCTGGCTGATCCGCAGAGTGATCCCTGCCTGCTGCTGCAGCGCAGCGAGCTTGAGGGCAGCATCGAGGACTGGCTGGCGTCGCTGCCGGAGCGCTCCCGTCAGGTGGTGATCCGTCGCTTCGGCCTGCACGACCACGAAGCGCAGACCCTCGAGGAGGTGGGCCAGCTGTTGGGGCTGACCCGCGAGCGCGTACGCCAGCTGCAGGTCGAGGCGTTGCGCAGCCTGCGTCTGTTACTGGAGAGCCAGGGTCTGTCAGGGGAGCTGCTGGACTGAGTGCGGGTGCCCGGGGATATGCCGGGCGTGCGCGGTGGTGACATGACGGCGTTGTGTCATGCGAGATTGTCCGGCGCGCGCCTTCAGGGCAGCTATGCTTGCCATGGATGCCCTCGGGGTATCGATGCAGAGAGTGCCTTGGGTGGTCTCTGTCGATGAGTCTGCAGCGATTGATCGGTGAGGTGAACGCCCATGAGCAAGAGCAATCGCAACACGCCGCCTTCCCAGGCCCAGGCTTTGGTACGTGATATCGGTGAAGCCCGGCGGGCCCGCGAACTGCGCGAAATCGAGGCACAGGTCAATCGTCGTCTGCAGCAGTACCAGCAGTGGCAGGTGGATCGTCCTCAGGCGATCAGCCGCGGGGTCGAGGCACTGGTTCGGGTACTGGAGGTGGCGCTGTATGGCCTTGATGAGCCGGTGCGCAGCGTCTGTCAGGACTTTTTGCTGAGCCTTTCGGCGGGCAGACAGCGCCGCTTTGATCTGACCCGTCTGCGCCATCTGGATCTGCTGGAATGGCAGGACTGCATG
>CAZFFB010000081.1:0-7821 GCA_964517735.1 uncultured Pseudomonas sp. | reverse complement strand
CCGATTGCTCACCAGCTGCACATTGCCCGCGAGGTCGCCGACCGGGCCAGCCCGCGGGTGCTGCTGGCCGATGAAGTCGGCCTGGGCAAGACCATCGAGGCCGGCCTGATCCTGCATCGCCAGCTGCTCTGCGGACGGGCTAGCCGCGCCCTGATCCTGGTGCCGGAGAACCTGCAGCACCAGTGGCTGGTAGAAATGCGCCGCCGCTTCAACCTTGAGGTCACCCTGTTCGATGCCGAGCGCTTCATGGAAAGCGACGCCGGCAATCCCTTCGAGGACAGCCAGCTGGTGCTGGTCGCCCTCGACTGGCTGCACGATGATCCGCGTGCCTGCCAGGCAGCCCTTGAGGCTGACTGGGACCTGCTGATCGTCGATGAGGCGCACCATCTGGTCTGGCACCCCGAGCAGGCCAGCGATGAATACCGTCTGGTCGAAGCGCTGGCCGCACAAATCCCGGGGGTGTTGCTGCTGACCGCCACCCCCGAGCAGCTCGGTCTGGAAAGCCACTTCGCCCGTCTGCGTCTGCTCGATCCCGATCGCTTCCATGACCTTGAGGCCTTCCGTGCCGAAAGTGCCCAGTACCAGCCGGTTGCCGCCGCCGTACAGGAGCTGCTGGATCAGGGCAGCCTGTCCACACCGGCCCGTGACGCGATTCACCGCTTCCTGGGGGCTGGCGGTGATGCACTGCTGGATGCGCTGGATCATGGCGATGCCGAGGCCCGCGCACGCCTGATCCGCGAACTGCTGGATCGCCACGGCACCGGTCGCGTGCTGTTTCGTAATACCCGCGCCGCGGTGGCCGGCTTCCCGCAGCGCGAGCTGCACCCCTACCCGCTGGCCACCCCCGCCCAGTACAGCGCAACCGGCAGTCACGACGAGCTCTATCCGGAGGTTGCCTACCAGAATGGCGAGGAGGCCGGACAGGAGTCCTGGTGGCGCTTTGATCCACGCATCGAGTGGCTGATCGATACCCTGAAGATGCTCAGAAAGAGCAAGGTGCTGGTGATCTGCGCCCATGCTGAAACCGCGCTGGATCTTGAGGAGGCGCTGCGGGTGCGGGCCGGAACCCCGGCAACGGTGTTCCATGAGGGCATGAGCATCCTTGAGCGCGACCGTGCAGCAGCCTACTTCGCCGACGAGGAATTCGGTGCCCAGGTGCTGATCTGCTCGGAAATCGGCTCGGAGGGGCGCAACTTCCAGTTCGCCCACCATCTGGTGCTGTTTGACCTGCCGGCCCACCCGGATCTTCTGGAGCAGCGCATTGGCCGTCTTGACCGCATCGGTCAGCGCCACGCCATCCAGCTGCATGTGCCCTATCTGCAAGACAGTGCCCAGCAGCGCCTGTTCCAGTGGTATCACCAGGCGCTCAACGCCTTCCTCGCCACCTGCCCGACCGGCAACAGCCTGCAACAGCGTTTTGGTGCACGCCTGCTCGCCCTGCTCGATCACCCCGACCAGACCGCCTGGCAGGCGCTGCTTGAGGAAGGCCGCTGCGCTCGCCAGGCACTGGAAAGCGAGCTGCACAGTGGCCGCGATCGACTGCTGGAGCTCAACTCCGGTGGCGCCGGGGAAGGCGAGGCACTGGTGGCGGCCATCCTTGAGCAGGACGATCAGTTCGCCCTGCCGATCTACATGGAGCGCCTGCTTGATGCCTTTGGCATCCACAGCGAGGATCACTCCGACAACGCCCTGATCCTGCGTCCGGGCGAGAAGATGCTCGATGCCGGCTTCCCGCTCGGCGACGACGAAGGTGTGACCATCACCTATGATCGCGAGCTGGCACTGGCCCGTGAGGACATGCAGTTCCTCACCTGGGAACACCCGATGGTGCAGGGTGGCATGGATCTGGTGCTGTCCGGCTCGATGGGCAACACCTCGGTGGCACTGATCAAGAACAAGGCCCTCAAGCCCGGCACCGTACTGCTGGAGCTGCTGTTTGTCAGCGAGGTGGTGGCGCCACGCGCCCTGCAACTGGGCCGCTACCTGCCGCCGGCGGCGCTGCGCTGCCTGCTCGATGCCAACGGCAACGACCTGGCCGCCCGGGTCAGCTTCGACACCCTCAATGATCAGCTCGAAGGCGTGCCGCGCGCCAGTGCCAGCAAGTTTGTCCAGGCCCAGCGTGAGACGCTGACCCGGCAGATTGCCACCGGTCAGGACAAGGTGCTGCCCCGCCACACAGCACGGGTCGCCGAGGCTGTGCAGCGCTTCTCGGCAGAGCTCGATGAGGAGCTGGCCCGCCTGCAGGCCCTGCGGGCAGTCAATCCGAGCGTGCGCGAGACGGAGATCATTACCCTGCGCCAGCAACGCGAACAGGGGCTGGCCATGCTCGACAAGGCGGCACTGCGCCTTGAAGCGATCCGCGTGCTGGTGGCCGGCTGAGCCGGGTCTGCCGAGCCGCTTCAGTTGCCCGGCAGGCGCTCGCGCCAGCCGGGCAACCAGCCAAGGCTGGCCTGGGTGCCCGCCGCGTCCGGCCGATACTCCGCCGCCAGAGCGCCGCGATAGCCCTGCGCCTGCAACGCCCGCAGCGCGGCGGCAAAATCCACGGTCCCACTGCCCGGCGCCCCGCGCCCCGGGCAGTCGGCGAACTGCACATGCCCGATGTGTCCAGCCAGCTGGGCGATACAGGCCACGTTGTCCAGGCCCTGGCGCGCCATGTGGTAAAGATCCAGCTGGGCCGCGAAGTTGGCATGCTTCACCGCGGCGATCAGCTCAAGCTGCTGCGGCGGCGTGTTGAGCAGAAAGCCCGGCATGTCCAGCGGGTTGATTGCCTCGGCCAGCACCCGGATGCCCAGTGGCGCGAAGGCCTCGGCCGTGCGATGCAGGTTGTTGACCAGACAGGCCATGGCCGCCGTGCGCGGCACCGTCTCGATCCATCGCCCGGCCAGCACGTTGACGCACTGCGGCCGGGTAATCCGCGCATACTCCAGCGCCTGCTCCAGAGCGGCATCGAACTCGGCCTGACGCTGCGGCAGTGCCGCCAGTCCCGCGCCGCCCTCCAGCAGGTCACCGGCCGGCAGATTGATCAGCTGCAGCGGCAGATCTGCCGCCTGCAGCGCGGCCTGCAGCTCGGTAGCCGGCAGCTCATAGGGGAACTGGATCTCCACGGCGGAAAACCCGCCGGCCAGCGCCGGGGCCAGCTGCGCCGCATCCACACCGGCCCGCTCGGCCAATGCCACCACTTCGGCAATTACCAGCGCGTTGCAGGCCACTATCATCTGGTTGCACACCTTGGTGATCTGCCCGGCACCGACCTCCCCCATGCGTGTCAGGCGCTGACCGAGGTGAGCCAGCACCGGACGCAGCATCTCAATTGACTCCACCGACCCACCAGCCATGATGCTGAGGGTTCCGGCCTCGGCACCGGGCGTGCCGCCGGAGACCGGGGCGTCGACCCAGCGCATGCCGCAGCGCTCCTCAAGCGTGGCCGCCATCTCGAGCGTGGCCGCCGGATCCGTGCTGGACAGATCGACCAGCAGCTGCGTGGAGCGTCCGTAACCGGCGATACCCTCGGCAGCGAACACCACCTCGCGTACCGCTGCCGTGTCGGCCAGGCAGAGCATGACGATCTGCGCCTGTTCGCACAGCTGGCCGGGACTGTCCACCACCCGGGCGCCTGCCGCCTGCAGCGGTGCGCACTTTTCCGGGGTACGGTTCCAGACACTCAGGGGATAACCCGCCGCCAACAGGCGACGGCACATCGGCAGGCCCATCAGGCCGATGCCGGCAAAGGCGAGAGAAGGCAAGGAAGACATGAATATTCCGCAGAGACACAGTCAACGGGGCTTACATGCACATATCGGGACTTCAGTGCACAACCGGGGCGCTGTCGCGTTGCTGCACCAGCACCCAGGGCGCGACAACCACGGCCCAGAGACGCGGCTGCTGCTGCTCGAAGGCCTGTGCATCGCTCACCGCCATGCGCCGCAGCTCGCCACTGGCCAGCCAGTGACTGACCCGATCCTTGATGTCCTCGGCCAGCGCCTCGGCCACTGCGATCAGGTCCAGGCTGTCGGCCACGCAGAGCACATTGCCGCGCGCAAAGAAGGGCTGCAGCTCCTGCCAGGTGAGGGTGGCCGTTTCGCCAAGCAGCTTGGCATAGAGGGTACTGGGTTGCTCGGTCATGAATGCTCACCGCTGAATCGGGCGAGCCATGATAACGCTCGTTCTGGCATAGGGCGACCACTGTAGCGACGCGCCCATAAGGACCTTGAGCACGCTCTGCCGCATATCGCCGGCACGAAAAAGGGCGACCGAAGTCGCCCTTTTTCCGATCAGACCAGAACTCAGTTCTGGTTGCTCATCTGAGCCTTGATCAGGTCACCGATGGTGGTCGGGCCGGCGGCCACATCCTGCTTGCGCAGGGCGGTCATGGCTTCCTTCTCGTCATCGACGTCCTTGGACTTGATCGACAGGCCGATCACGCGGGACTTGCGGTCCACGCTGATGATCTTGGCTTCGACTTCGTCGCCTTCTTTCAGCACGTTGCGGGCATCTTCGATGCGATCGCGGCTGATTTCCGATGCCTTGAGCTGACCTTCGACTTCGGTAGCCAGGGTGATGACGGCGCCCTTGGCATCGACTTCCTTGACGATACCGCGGACGATGGCGCCCTTCTCGTTCAGGTTGGCATAGCTGGAGAACGGATCATCTTCCAGCTGCTTGATGCCGAGGGAGATGCGCTCGCGCTCCGGATCGACCGACAGGATGACGGTTTCCAGCTCGTCACCCTTCTTGAAGCGACGTACGGCTTCTTCGCCGACTTCGTTCCAGGAGATGTCCGACAGGTGCACCAGACCATCGATGCCGCCATCCAGGCCGATGAAGATACCGAAATCGGTGATCGACTTGATGGTGCCGGAGATGCGGTCGCCCTTGTTGAACTGACCGGAGAACTCTTCCCACGGATTCGGCTTGCACTGCTTGATGCCGAGGGAGATGCGGCGACGCTCTTCGTCGATGTCCAGTACCATGACTTCCACTTCGTCGCCGACGTTGACGACCTTCGACGGGTGGATGTTCTTGTTGGTCCAGTCCATTTCCGAGACGTGCACCAGGCCTTCCACACCCTCTTCCAGCTCGGCGAAGCAGCCGTAGTCGGTGAGGTTGGTGACGCGCGCCTGAACGCGGGTGCCTTCCGGGTAACGGGCCTTGATGGCCACCCACGGATCTTCGCCCAGCTGCTTGAGACCCAGGGAGACGCGGTTGCGCTCGCGGTCGAACTTCAGCACCTTGACGTCGATCTCGTCGCCGACGTTGACGATCTCGGACGGATGCTTGATGCGCTTCCAGGCCATGTCGGTGATGTGCAGCAGACCATCGACGCCGCCCAGGTCAACGAACGCACCGTAGTCGGTGAGGTTCTTGACGATCCCCTTGACCTGCTGGCCTTCCTGCAGGGATTCCAGCAGAGCTTCACGCTCGGCGCTGTTCTCGGCTTCCAGCACGCTGCGACGGGAAACGACAACGTTGTTGCGCTTCTGGTCGAGCTTGATGACCTTGAACTCGAGTTCCTTGTTTTCCAGGTGTGCGGTGTCGCGCACCGGGCGAACGTCGACCAGCGAACCCGGCAGGAACGCACGGATGCCGTTGATGTCGACGGTGAAACCACCCTTGACCTTGCCGTTGATGATGCCCTTGACCACTTCCTCGGCAGCGAACGCAGCTTCCAGAACGATCCAAGATTCGGCGCGCTTGGCCTTCTCGCGGGACAGCTTGGTCTCGCCGAAGCCATCTTCAACCGCGTCCAGAGCAACGTGCACTTCGTCACCGACCTTGATGGTCAGCTCACCCTGCTCGTTGTAGAACTGCTCGACCGGGATGACACCCTCGGACTTGAGGCCCGCGTGGACGGTTACCCAGTCACCATCGATATCGACCACGATGCCGGTGATGATGGCACCCGGCTGCATGTCGAGGGACTTCAGGCTCTCTTCAAAAAGTTCTGCGAAGCTTTCGCTCATGTTCATACCTGTTGATCAAGGACACGCCAACCGTGCCCGATCCGCACCACCAGTCGGTACGGGTTTGTTATATCGAAAGGAGTCGTCACGGAAAGTGGACTGGTTTTCCGCCCGCTCACTGAAGCCTCAGACAAGACCGCGTGCAGCGGCCTCTGCCAGGATGTGCTTCAGAACCTGCTCGATCGAGAGCTTCGTGGAGTCCAGCTGTACAGCATCAGGGGCCGGTCTCAGCGGAGCAACGGCGCGCTGCATGTCGCGCGCATCGCGCTCACGAATCTCTTCCAGCAGACTGGGCAGATTAACATCGGCCACCTTGTCCTTCAACTGCAGGTAGCGCCGACGGGCACGCTCCTCGGCACTGGCCGTCAGGAAGATCTTCAGCGGCGCGTCGGGAAATACCACGGTCCCCATGTCGCGGCCATCGGCGATCAGCCCCGGTGCCACCCGAAAATCCCGCTGACGCTGCAGCAGTGCTGTCCGCACGCCAGACAGCGCTGCAACCTGCGACGCCCCTGCCCCGGCCTGCTCGGTGCGCAGCTCATCGCCGATCTCGACCCCATCCAGCAGAATGCGCTGACCGTGCAATCCGGCCTCGGCGGCGACAAAGCGCACATCAAGGGTCGCCGCCAAGGCTGCGAGTGCTGCCTCGTCAGCAAGATCAATGCCTCGCTGCCGCGCCGCCAGCGCCAGCAGCCGGTACAGGGCACCGGAGTCCAGCAGGTGCCAGCCCAGCTGACGGGCCAGCAAGCTGGCCACAGTGCCCTTGCCCGAGCCGCTCGGGCCGTCGATGGCAATCAGCGCACCAGTCTGGCTCATGCCTGGGCTTCCCGCGCGACCCGCACACCGATCTGCGCGCAAAGGTCGAGGAAGTTGGGGAAGGAGGTCGCCACATTGGCGCAATCATGGATGCGGATCGGTGCGCTGGCACGCAGCGAGGCAATGCTGAAGGACATGGCGATGCGATGATCACCATGGGCCCAGACCTCGCCGCCGCCGATCGGCCCGCCGTCGATAATGATGCCATCCGGTGTCGGCTCGGCCTTGACGCCACAGGCAATCAGGCCATCCGCCATGACCTGAATCCGGTCAGACTCCTTGACCCGCAGCTCCTCGGCGCCGCGCAGCACGGTGCGCCCTTCGGCACAGGCGGCGGCGACGAACAGCACCGGGAATTCATCGATCGCCAGCGGCACCAGCTCCTCGGGAATCTCGATGCCTTTGAGCTGCGCCGAACGCACGCGAATATCAGCCACCGGCTCACCGCCGACCGTGCGCTGATTCTCCAGCGTGATGTCGCCGCCCATCAGCTTGAGGATATCGATCACCCCGGTGCGGGTCGGATTGATGCCGACATGCTCAAGTACCAGCTCCGAGCCCTCGGCAATGCTCGCCGCAACCAGGAAGAAGGCCGCCGAGGAAATGTCCGCCGGCACCTCGATACGGGTGGCGGTCAGTCGGTGGCCGCTCTCGACCCGGGCCGTCGAGCCCTGCACCTCGACCGGATAGCCAAAGCCCTGCAGCATACGCTCGGTGTGATCGCGCGTCGGCGCCGGCTCAGTCACCGCGGTCTCGCCCGCCGCATACAGCCCCGCCAGCAACAGGCAGGACTTGACCTGGGCACTGGCCATCGGCATCTGGTAGTGCATGCCGGTGAGCATCTGCCCCCCCTTGATGCGCAGCGGCGGGCGGCCTTCCGGGCCGGTCTCGATCTGTGCGCCCATCTCGCGCAGCGGCTTGGCCACACGGTTCATCGGCCGCTTGGACAGCGACGCATCACCGGTCAGCACCGTATCGAATGGCTGGGCGGCGAGCAGGCCGGAGAGCAGGCGCATCGAGGTGCCGGAGTTGCCCATGTACAGCG
>CAZFFB010000080.1:0-7832 GCA_964517735.1 uncultured Pseudomonas sp. | reverse complement strand
CGGCGCGCACTGCCGGGGCAGCCGCCGTCGGCACTGGCGCGCTGGCGGGCGCAGCGGCCTGCGGAGAGCGGGCCACGGCCGGGGCCCGATCCTTGAGATCGACCACCAGACGGTGACCATACTGCTGGTTGGGCGCCAGGCTGAAGCTGTTGGGCTCAACCGCGCTGCTGACATCCAGCACGATGCGCAGCTGCTCGGCTGAGCGCTCGGCGGCGCGCAGGCCGCTGATCGGTGTCTTGGCAATGCCCAGCGCCTCGAGGGAGGTGGCCATCTTCGCCCCCTCAAGATCGATGACGATCCGCTCGGGGGCACTCAGGATGAACACGTTATGGCGCACCGGGCCGCTGAGATCGAACACCAGACGGGTGTTGTCGGCACTGCGCCACAGCCGCACGCTGCGCACCTCGCTGGCCGCCAGCGCCAGCTCACTGAGCAGCAGACTGCCCAGCAGGACACACAGACCGAAGAACGTCGCTTGACGCATCTCAACCCTCCTCGCTCAGCCGGACACACCACGCTTCGCCCCGCGCACCGTGGGGGTGGAGGAACAGACGGCGCCCCTCCCCCTCGCTCTCGATACGAATCTCAAGATCGGCCGCGGGCAATACACCGGTACCGCGTTGCGGCCATTCGATCAGGCACAAGGCATCACCACTCAAATAATCACGGATGCCGAAGAACTCCAGCTCCTCAGGATCAGCCAGGCGATACAGGTCGAAGTGATAGACCCTTCGCTCGCCCAGCTCGTAAGGTTCGACCAGCGTGAAGGTCGGGCTCTTCACCGGCCCGTCATGACCGAGCCCGCGCAGCAGACCCCGCGACAGGGTCGTCTTGCCCATGCCCAGATCACCCTGCAGGAAGATCACCCCGCGCGCACCGCTCACCTCGCCCAGCCGGGCGCCGAAGGACAGCATCGCGGCCTCATCGGCCATGTACAGCGTCATCTCAGACACGGACTGTGTTCCTCCAACACTTGACGGATTGCATCACTGAGCTCGCCGGCGGCCAGTCCGCGACCGGCCACGGCCAGACGCTCGCCGGCCACGGCATGCAGCCAGACACCCAGACGAGCTGCCTCGGCTACAGGCAACCCCTGAGCCAGCAAGGCGCCCAGCAGTCCGGCCAGCACGTCGCCGAACCCGGCGCCCGCCATTGCCGGATGGCCACGGTCACACAGATACAGCTCACCCTGCGGCAGGGCGACCAGCGTGCCGGCGCCCTTGAGTACCACCACGGCTTGCAGGCGCTCGGCCAGTGCACGGGCCGCTCGCGCACGATCCTGCTGCACCTCGCTGACGGATACTCCAAGAAGACGTGCCGCCTCCCCCGGATGAGGGGTAGCGATCCACGCCCCCTCTGGCGCACGCAGCGCCCCGCTCGCCAGCAGGTTGAGGGCATCGGCGTCCCACACCTGCGGCCGAGCCACACGGGCCAGACTGCCCAGCAGGCTGCGCGCCCAGGCGCCCTGACCGATCCCGGGCCCCAGCACCAGTACGGCGGCCGCTGCCGCCCGAGGCTGCAGCGCGGTGCCCGAACGCACCCCGCGGCACATCACCTCCGGACGACGCGCCAGGGCGGCGGGCAGGTGCTCTGCGCGGGTCGCCAAGGTGACCAGGCCGGCACCGCCGCGCAGGGCACTTTCTGCCGCCAGCAGCGCCGCACCGCCCGTACCACTGTCGCCACCGACCACCAGCAACCGACCAAACTGTCCCTTGTGGCTATTGAGCCCGCGGGCCGGCAAGCGGGGCAGATGCTCGCCCGCCAGCCGCCAGGCGGCTACCGGGGTGGCGGCTACCTGCAGCGGATCGGCCTCAAGATCGGCCAATACCAGCGCTCCACGCCGCTCGATCCCCTCATGCTGGAACAGACCGAGCTTGAGACCGATGAAGGTGACGGTGAGTTCAGCTCGCACCGCGCATCCCAGCACGCGGCCACTGTCGGCACACAGCCCGGACGGCACATCGACCGCCAGCACCGGCAGACCGCTGGCATTGAGGGTGTGAATCAGCGTGGCGAGCGGTGCACGCACCTCACCGCGCAGGCCGGTACCCAGCAGCGCATCGACCACCACCCCCTGCAGCCTGCAGCCTGGCTGCCACGGTGCGATCGGTACACCCGCCGCTTGCGCGGCGGCAAACGCACTGGCGGCATCACCGCGCAGCACCGCCGGGTCGCAGGCCGTCAGCACCTGCACTGCGATGCCGTACTGCTGCGCCAGCACCGCCAGCAAGAAGCCATCACCGGCGTTGTTGCCGCTGCCGGCCAGCACCGTGATGGCAGAAGGGCTGGGCCAGCGCCGGCGCAGGGCCTGCCACAGCGCCTGGGCGGCGCGCTGCATCAGCACCCGCCCGGGCGTGCCGCAAGCTATCAGCCGCTCATCCAGATCACGCACGGCAGCGGCATGGTACAGCGCAAGGGGCAGAGGCTCGGCATTGGCTGACATGACATCATTCACACAAGGATTGAGGCACAATTATACGCCCTGCGCCCCGGAGCACCGCCAGCATGCAGATCAATGAAATCGACCTTGACGCCCTCGCCCAGCGCATCCGCGCGTGGGGGCGTGAGCTGGGCTTCCAGCAGGTCGGCATCAGCGGGATCGATCCGGGTGAGCATGCGCAGCATCTGCAGCACTGGCTGGCGGCCGGTCACCATGGCGAAATGGACTACATGGCCGCCCACGGCAACAAGCGCTCGCGCCCGGACGAGCTGGTGCCCGGCACCCTGCGGCTGATCTCGCTGCGCATGGACTACCTGCCGGGCGACATCCGCATGGCCGAGCAGCTGGCCGACCCTGAGCAGGCCTACCTGTCCCGTTACGCCCTGGGGCGCGACTATCACAAGCTGATCCGCAAGCGGCTACAGCAGCTGGCCGAGCGTATCCAGGCCGATATCGGCCCCTTCGGCTACCGGGCCTTCGTCGACAGCGCCCCTGTGCTGGAAAAGGCCTTCGCCATGCAGGCCGGCCTTGGCTGGATCGGCAAGAACACCCTGCTGATCAACCGCCGGGCCGGCAGCTGGTTCTTTCTCGGCGAGCTGTTTGTCGACCTGCCGCTGCCAACCGACGCGCCGGTGCAGGACGAACACTGTGGCCGCTGCCGGGCTTGCCTGGACATCTGCCCGACCGCAGCCTTTGTCGCCCCCTATCAGCTCGATGCACGGCGCTGCATCTCCTACCTGACCATCGAACTCAAGGGCAGCATCCCGCTTGAGCTGCGCCCCTTGATCGGCAACCGGGTATTTGGCTGTGATGACTGCCAGCTGGTCTGCCCCTGGAACCGCTTTGCCCGGCCGAGTGGCGAGGGGGACTTCGCGCCGCGCCACAACCTTGACAGCAGTGCGCTGGCCAGCCTGATGCGCTGGAGCGAGGCGGAGTTTCTCGAACGCACCGAAGGCTCGCCCCTGCGCCGCACCGGTTACGAGCGCTGGCTGCGTAACCTGGCGGTCGGTCTTGGCAATGCGCCCTCGACGATCAGCGTGCTGCAAGCCCTGCACCTGCGCCGCGATCATCCCTCAGCGCTGGTGCGCGAGCATGTCGAATGGGCGCTGGCCGAACATGCGCGCCGCGCCGGCACCACGGCCTGCAACGCCCAGCCCGGCCAAGCGCTCAGCACTTGAACAGGTGCTCGCGGTAATAACGCAGCTCAGCAATCGACTCATAGACATCATCCAGCGCCAGATGGACGCTGTTCTTGCTGAACCCCTCGCGCACCGCCGGCGCCCAGCGGGCCGCCAGCTCCTTGACGGTCGACACATCCAGGTTGCGGTAATGGAAGAAGGCCTCGAGCTGTGGCATGTAGCGCAGCAGAAAGCGCCGGTCCTGGCCGATGCTGTTGCCACACATCGGCGAGACACCGGCCGGCAGCCACTGCGCCAAAAAATCCAGCGTACGCCGCTCGGCCTCGGCCGTGTCGATGCGACTCTCGCGCACCCGCTGGGTCAGGCCGCTGCTGCCGTGATGCTCGATGCACCAGGCATTCATGCCGGCCAGGACCTCGTCACTCTGATGCACCACCAGCGACGGCCCTTCGGCCAGCACATTGAGCTGCGCATCGGTGACCACGGTGGCAATCTCCAGGATCACGTCCAGCTCCGGATCAAGGCCGGTCATTTCCAGGTCGATCCAGATCAGATTCTGCGGGTTCTGCATGATGATTTTCCTCGGCGAATGGGGCGATTTTAGCAGGCCCGGGCCATGCTAGACTGCCGGCAATTTCAGGACACGGAGCCATCATGGCCAAACGCCAACTGAGCCGCCGGCAGAGCTGGCGCATCGAGAAGATCCAGGAAGAGCGCGCCGTGCGTGCGGCACGCCGCGAGAACCGCGCCCTCGAGGAGCTGGAAGGCGGCGATCTGGGCCCCGAGCAGCAGGGTCTGGTCATTGCCCACTTCGGTGTGCAGGTCGAGGTCGAGGCCCTGGATGGCGAGCAATGCGGCCAGCTGTTCCGCTGCCACCTGCGGGCCAACCTTCCGACCCTGGTCACCGGTGATCGGGTGGTCTGGCGACCGGGCAATCAGGGCATCGGCGTGATCGTCGCCCAGCTGCCGCGCCGCTCCGAGCTGTGCCGCCCGGACATGCGCGGCGTGCTCAAGCCGGTGGCCGCCAACGTTGACCAGATCGTCATCGTCTTCGCCCCCCTGCCAGAACCGCACGGCAATCTCATCGACCGCTACCTGATCGCCGCCGATCACGCAGGCATTCAGCCACTTCTGCTGCTTAACAAGGCCGATCTGATCAACGAGACCAACGCGGCACGCCTTGATGCGCTGCTTGAGGTCTACCGCGCCCTGGGCTATCCGCTGCTGGAAGTCTCTGCCCATCACGGCAACGCCATGGACACGCTGCGCGAGCACCTGGATGGCCGGATCAGCGTCTTTGTCGGCCAGTCCGGGGTCGGCAAGTCCTCGCTGGTCAACGCCTTGCTGCCGGGCATCGACCTGCGCGTCGGCGCGCTCTCGGAGCTGACCCAGAAGGGCACCCATACCACCACCACGGCGCGGCTGTTCCACTTCCCGGGCGGCGGCGATCTGATCGACTCCCCCGGTATCCGCGAATTCAGCCTGGGCCACGTCACCCGCGCTGACGTGGAGGATGGTTTCGTCGAATTTCGCGAGCTGATCGGCCGCTGCCGCTTTCGTGACTGCCGACACGAGCGGGAGCCGGGCTGCGCGCTGCTGAGCGCTCTGGAAGAAGGCCGCATCCACCCGCAGCGCCTGGCCAGTTACCGGCACATCATTGCCTCACTGGGGCAGGAGAGCTACTGAACGGCCCGCCCCTGCTTTCCGTTACACTCGCCGCCCTTACTTACTGCCCCCTGCGAGGATGCCCTTCATGTCCGTGTTCGCCGACCTGCCGCTGCTGATCGAGCCTGCGCAACTGGCCAGCCGTCTCGATGCACCGGAGCTGATCCTGGTCGATCTGAGCCCTGCCGAACGCTATGCCGAGGGACACATCCCCGGGGCGCGCCATGTCGACAGCAAGCGCACCCAGCTCGGCCAGCCGCCGGCGCCAGGCTTGTTGCCGGTGTGGAGCGAGTTTCAGGCACTGCTGGGCGAGCTTGGCCATCACGAGCAGGCGGTCTATGTACTCTATGACGCTGAAGGCGGCCCCTGGGCCGGACGCTTTGGCTGGCTGCTCGATCTGATCGGACACCGCCGCTGGCACTACCTGAACGGCGGTCTCAGCGCCTGGCTGGCCGAGGGACGCGCCCTCAGTCAGGCCGTGCCGACCCCGGTCGGCGCTCCGGTTGCCGTGCAGCCGGTGGCCGATGTGCTGGCCACCCGTGAATACCTGCTCGAGCACCTGAATGATGCCGACCTGCTGATCTGGGATGCCCGCAGCCCGGAGGAATACCGCGGCGAGAAGGTGCTGGCGGCCAGAGGCGGACACATCCCAGGCGCCATCAACCTGAACTGGACCGACTGCCTGGACAGCAGCCGCGCCCTGCGCCTGCGCCTTGATCTTGCCGAGCTGCTCGCCGCCCACGGCCTCCATGCCGGCAAGCAGATCATCACCCACTGCCAGACCCACCGCCGCTCCGGGCTGACCTACCTGGCCATGCGCTCGCTGGGTTACCCGCGCATCAAGGCTTATGCCGGCTCTTGGTCAGAGTGGGGCAACCATCCCGATACTCCGGTCGAATGCTGAGAATTGCCATGAACATCAAGGAACGTCTGTTTCTCGCCGGCCAGCACCTGCTGCCGCACCACGCCCTGTCGCGCCTGATCGGCTGCACTGCCGAATGCCGCAAGCCCTGGTTCAAGAATCGCCTGATCGATGCCTTCATCCAGCGCTACGGGGTGGACATGAGCGAGGCGGCGGTCGGCAATCCCCATGCCTACGCCAGCTTCAACGATTTCTTCACCCGCGCCCTGCGCCCGGAAGCCCGCGTGCTGGACGACACGCCAGGCGCCGTGCTGTGCCCTGCCGATGGCGCCATCAGCCAGCTGGGGCCGATCGAATATGGCCGCCTGCTGCAGGCCAAGGGTCATAGCTTCAGTGTGCTGGAGCTGCTGGGCGGGGATGCACAGCGGGCGGCACCGTTCATCGGCGGGCAATTTGCCACCGTCTACCTGTCGCCCCGGGACTATCACCGTGTGCATATGCCGCTGGCCGGCACCCTGCGGGAGATGGTTTACGTACCGGGCAAGCTGTTCTCGGTCAATGGCTTCACCGCCGAGCATGTGCCGGAGCTGTTCTCGCGCAACGAGCGGGTCGTCTGCCTGTTCGATACCGAGCGCGGGCCGATGGCGGTGGTGCTGGTGGGGGCGATGATCGTCGCCAGCATCGAGACAGTGTGGGCCGGACAGGTCACCCCGCCGGAGCGCACACTCAAGACCTTCCGTTACGACGCCCACGAGCCGATTCACCTGGACAAGGGCGCCGAGCTTGGCCGCTTCAAGCTGGGCTCGACGGCCATCGTCCTGTTTGGCCCCGAGCAGGTGTGCTGGGCCAAGGATCTGGCCGCCGGCAGCGCCGTGCGCATGGGTCAGATGCTGGGCCTGCCGGCTGCCTCGGAGTGATCCCCGCTACCCCCGCACCCTGTGCGGGGGCAAGTGCGCTCTGGCGCTGCTTGCTCAGTCGTGCCCCTCGCGGTCACGGTAGCCGAGTAGGTAAAGGATGCCATCCAGCCCCAGCGTGGAGATCGCCTGCTTGGCCGACTGCTTGACCAGCGGCTTGGCGCGAAACGCCACACCCAGGCCTGCGATGGCCAGCATCGGCAGGTCATTGGCGCCATCACCGACCGCAATGGTCTGTTCAAGGCGCAGCCCCTCGCGCTCGGCCAGCTCGCGCAGCAGATCGGCCTTGCGCTGGGCATCAACGATCGGCTCGACCGCCACGCCCGTCACCTTGCCATCGACGATGTCCAGCTCGTTGGCAAACACATAGTCGATGCCGAGCTTCTGCTGCAGCTGGCGGGCGAAATAGCTGAAGCCACCGGAGAGGATCGCGGTCTTGTAGCCCAGGCGCTTGAGTTCGGCAAACAGTGTCTCGGCGCCCTCGGTCAGGCGCAGTGAGGCGCCGATGCCTTCCAGCACGTCCTCGGACAGGCCCCGAAGCAGCGCCAGGCGCTCCTTGAAGCTGGCGCGGAAATCCAGCTCGCCGCGCATCGCCCGCTCGGTGATCTCGGCGACCTGCTCGCCGACCCCGGCGGCCTTGGCCAGCTCGTCGATCACCTCGGCCTCGATCAGCGTCGAGTCCATGTCGAACACCGCCAGGCGGCGGTTGCGGCGGAACACGCTGTCCTGCTGGAAGGCGATGTCGACGTTGAGTTCCTGGGCGACGCTGAGGAACTCGGCGCGCAGCGCGGCCGGATCGGCCGGCTCGCCGC
>CAZFFB010000079.1:0-7863 GCA_964517735.1 uncultured Pseudomonas sp. | reverse complement strand
GTGACCATGCCACCCTCGCCGCCGGTGGTCATGATCTTGTCCTGGCAGAACGACCAGGCGCCGACATGGCCGATGGAGCCGACCGAGCGGCCCTTGTAGCGGGCGCCGTGGGCCTGGGCGCAGTCCTCGATGACCTTCAGGTCATGCTCGGCGGCCAGTGCCATGATCGGATCCATGTCGCACGGCCAGCCGGCCAGATGCACGCAGATGACCGCGCGGGTACGCGGGGTCAGTACCGCGCGGATGGTTTCGGCGGTGATATTCTGCGAGTCGCGATCCACCTCGGCAAATACCGGCACCGCACCGGCATTGACGATGCTCGACACCGAGGCCAGGAAGGTGCGCGGGGTCACCACCACCTCGTCACCGGCTCCGATGCCCAGCGCCTGCAGGGCCAGATCCAGCGCCACCGTGCCGTTGGCCAGGGCAATTGCGTACTCGCTGTCCGCCCAGGCAGCGAATTCCTTTTCAAACGCGCGGCACTCCTGCCCGGTCCAGTAGTTGACCTTGTTGGAGAGGATCACATCGCGCACGGCATTGGCTTCTTCCGCAGAGAAGGAGGGCCAAGGAGAGAACGGCGTATTCAGCACTTCAAGTTGCCTATGTTGCGGTAAAAGACGCTCTGTCGGTACTTGTGCAGGCCGCGACAGAACACGCGAAGAACAAGAATCAGCGCAGTGCCCGTGCCGGAACACCCACTACCGTCAAGCCATCGGGCACGTCAGCCACCACCACTGCGCCAGCACCGGCTTGTACGCCACTGCCGATGCACACCAGCTGGCGCACGCTGGCGCCGATGCCGATCCAGCTCAGGTCACCGACCCGCACCCCGCCAGCCAGCCGGGCACCGGGACTGACATGTACGGCATCGCCCAACAGGCAATCGTGATCGATGCTGCAGCCGGTGTTGAGAATGGCGCCCATGCCAACTATGGCATCGGCATTCACCACGGCTCCGGCAAACATCACTGAGCCGGCGCCCAGCCGCGCATGACGACTGAGCGTAGCGGCTGGATGCACCAGCGTGACAAGGCGTGCGCCGGCAGCCTGCAGCTCGAGCAGCTTGGCTTGCCGAATGCGATTGTTGCCAATGGCCACCAGCACACCATCAAACTGCGTCAGTCGCTCCAGCAAGCAGGCCGTATCACCTGCCACCGGCCAGGCACCGTTGTGCTGACGCGGTGGCCAGGCCTCATCGAAGACCTCCACCACCGACCAGCCGCAGCACTCGGCGGTATCGGCGACCACCTTGCCATGGCCACTGGCGCCAAGAATTGCCAGGCGCCTCACGACGGCTTCCCAGTGAACTTGCTCATGGTCGCCTCACCCTCGGCGCTTATGCCCTCGCGCACCACCACCTTTTTCAGGGTCAGGAAGATGATCTTGAGGTCCAGCCAGAACGAGCGGTTGTCGACGTACCAGACATCCAGCTTGAACTTGTCTTCCCAACTCAGCGCATTGCGGCCGTTGACCTGCGCCCAGCCACTCACCCCGGGGCGCACTTCGTGGCGGCGGTACTGCTCGGGGCTGTACAGCGGCAGGTACTCCATCAGCAGCGGGCGCGGGCCGACCAGGCTCATGTCGCCCTTGAGCACGTTCCACAGCTCCGGCAGCTCGTCGAGGCTGCTGGCGCGCAGGAAGCTGCCGAACGGCGTCATCCGCTCGGAATCCGGCAGCGGGTTGCCGTTGGCATCCACGGCATCGCGCATGGTGCGAAACTTGATCATCTCAAAGGGCTTGCCGTGAAGCCCCGGGCGCACCTGGCGGAACAGCACCGGCGAGCCGAGCTTGCGGCGGATCTGCCAGGCAATGATGACGATGACCGGGGCGAGCAGCAGCAGACCAAGGCTTGATGCAAGGATGTCGAACCAGCGTTTACTCATGGCCATTGCGCTCCATAAAAGTCCAGCAGACGTTGCCAGTATGCCGCACGCTCGAATCTGGCCTCGATGCGCTGACGGGCCTGTATCCCCATCTGATTCAGCGCAGCACCGGGCATGCTATGGACTTCCCGCATGATCCGACCGAGCGCAGGCACATCACGGGGCGGCACCAGCCAGCCGTTCCAGCCTGGGGTGATGACCTCATTGCAACCACTGATATCCGTAGCAATGACCGGCCGCTGCATGGCACCAGCCTGCAGCACCACATTGGGGAATCCCTCGCGGTAACTGGGCAATACCAGCACATTGGCCAGCATCAACGCGGGCCGGACATCTTGCTGAAAGCCCAGCAGATGGACTCTTCCATGCGCTGCGAGCCTGTCGAGTACCTCGGCAGACACTGGAGCCGACTCATCGACATCCCCCACGATTAGCAAATGAGCCTCGGGCATACCCTGAAAAAAAGCCTCGGCCAGCTCGTCGATGCCCTTGTCGCGATTGAGCCTGCCGACAAAGCAGAAAACAAAGGCCTGCTCGGGAATCCCCTGCTTGCGACGCAAGGCGACGGCAGCCTGGCGCACATCCTCATGCCAAGGGGCAAAGAAGCAGGTGTCCACTCCGGCGATATTGCCAAAACCAATCACCTCCAGCGGCTTGCTGGTAATCGCATACTTCTGCAAATCACGCCGGACCCCCTCTCCCTCCGGGACAACCCGGGTTGCACAGGCGCAGATCAGCCGATCGATCTGGATCAATAGACGCTGTCTGAATCCACTGGCCGTGGGAAAGATCAACCCGGTAAAGGTATGGATACGTACCGGAACCCGGCATATAAACCCTGCAAGCATGGCAATAAGCCCGGCTTTTGGCGTGTAAGAGTGGATCGCGTCTGGACGCAGTTTCAGCAGCAGCCAGATCATGCGCACCAGCGACAGAAGATCATGCAGAGGACTGATGCCACGGCGCATGGAAACCGTCTGCACAGGTACCCTTTCGCGGGCGGCAATCTCCTCACAGGATCCATCAGGCGAGGTCACCAGCGTCAGTGCAAAGTGCTCCCCCAGAAAGCCTGGCTGGCCACGCAGAATCGTACTCAGGGTCTGTGGAACGGTCGTCACCAGTACCAGATGCTTGTGCTTCACTTGAGAGGAATCCTCCATCACCGAGACGCCGCCTGCTCGAGCACCTGGCGCAGTATCGATGCCTGGGCCTGCAAGGAATAGCGGCTCTGGACCGCCTGCCAACCCGCCGCCCCGAAGCGCTGGCGCACCGCAGGCGAGGCAGCCAGCGTATGCAATGCCTCACACCATTGCGCGGTCGAGGAAGCCAGCAGACCTGAGCCACTTCCCTTCACGATATCCACATTCACCCCTACAGGTGAGGCCACCACAGGTACGGCGCACGCCATGTACTGGATCAGCTTGTAACCGCATTTTCCCTGCTCCCAGGGTGTATCCAGCAGCGGCATGATGCCGATATCCATCTGGCGGATCAGCTGCGCCTCGCTTTCCTCACGCCATGGCACGACGTCGACATCGATCCCGTGCAGCTGCGCGGCAATCTGCGGCGAAGCACCGACCAGCAGCAGACGGGCGGCATGGCGCTGGCAGATCGTTGCCAGCGCATCACGGATGGAGACCACATACTTCTGGGTCGATGGGGAGCCCATCCAGCCGATCGTCAGAGCGGCGTGATCATCACCCTGGCGTGGACCATAACGGTGATGATCAACCACGGTCGGAATGATGGAAACCCGGGCAGCGCCCGCCGCCCTGGCACGCTGTGCCAGATACTCGTTACCCGCAACAACATGGGCCGCCGCCTGCATTACCACATCGATCTTGCCCGCCATGAAGCGACGCACCAGCGGATTACCGGACAGGTCATAGCGATGGAATACCGCATCGTCATAGTCCACGACAAAGGGCTTGCCCAGCCGGCCCAGCAAACGCTCGAACCATGCCGGAGCCCCGGGAAACAGTTCGCACTCGATCCACAGCAGGTCATACCGATAACTGCCCAGCAACTGCAGGAGCCTGCGCATGTAGGAGGTCAGCACCTGCGCAGGGCTGCGGGTGCCATGGGCATACAGCGTCTGCAGATAGTGATCATCAAACAGATTCAGGACCGTCACCCGAATACCGGACGCCTCGAGCTCGGGCAGGTACTGGAGCGTGCGCAAGCGGCTGCTGGCCCCAAGCCGCGAGTATCTGGACAGCAACAATACATTCATCAATGACAGCTACCTTGTTTCATCGCGCAGGATCCAGCGTGGCCACCAGCGCAGGAGCATGGCATAGGCGGCAGCGGTTTCCTTGATGCTGCCCCAGGAGCCGCGGAGTGTCGCCAGCAGAGTGCGGTTAAGCGGCTCGACCAGCAGCGTCACCAGCAACACCGACAGCGCGGCAGGGCGGGAAAAATGCTTGAACACATACAGCAACCGACTGCGTAGCGAGTAGAACAGTCTTCGGGCCTTGACCTGGCTGGACGTGCCTCCGCCGGCATGAAAGGCCTGCACATCGGCAAGATACAGACTGGACCAGCCGGCTTTGCCCAGACGCTGGGAGAGATCCAGATCCTCCAGGTACACAAAGAAACGCTCGTCGAATCCGGCGACCTGCTCGAAGGCAGCACGGCGCACCAGATAAAAGGCGCCGATGACATGATCAACCGCACGGGTGCTCTGGTGATCCCAATCGGCCATCACATAACCACAGCGCGGCAGGAGGCGATCAATACCTAGTGCATGGCTGAGCATGCTGGCCGGCGTGGGGAATCGTGCACAGCTGCGGGCTATCCGGCCTTGCTCATCAACCAGCTGCACGCCACAGACGGCGGTGCGGGCCTGTTCGGGACGATCCATACAATCGAGCGTGCGCGCAAGGGTCTGCTCATAGAGCAGAGCATCGGGGTTCAGAAACAGGACGAATTCTCCCTGCAAACCCTGCGCGCCCAGATTGCAGGCACGGGCAAAGCCCAGATTGGCGCCGGTACGCAGCAGGCGTACATCGGTGCTGTGCTCGAACGGCGTCTCGGAACCATCTACCGAGCCGTTGTCGACCACCACAACCTCCCCCACAAGACCATCGGCAAAGCGGCGAATGGAATCGATACAGTCGGACAACTGTTGCCCCGCATTCCAATTCACGATAACGATATCAACTCTTGCCTGACGCATATAAAAACCTGTTGCCAACCTTGAAAAATGGAGCAGTCAAAAGCACGAAGAACACGAAAAATGTTGTCGCAAGACTGAAATACTGATCCTGAAACCACTGCATCAACAACGGATAAACACTCACAGCAAAAATCAACATACCCCACCTGCTGCCAGATCGAGCCTTGCCATATAAAAACTGGTGAAGAGCACCAAATAAAAACTGAAAAAAGAATAGAAAAGCCACCCCGAAATCCAGATAGTAAGGATGGAAGACCGTATAAACATTGGTCGGCACAGGAATATGAACGTACTCCTTGATAAGTGCAGGAGCATCCAGGTCGAACCCAAGTGCCAACAACACCGCCAGCACCGACCTGAATGTATTGCTACCCAGATCATCGCCCCCTGCCACATTGTTCAGTACATGGTCGAAAGCAGTGATGCCCCCCAGCAGATACAGCCAGAAAATCTGCAATGCATCCTGCGCATCCTCTCCGGCACGCCCCATGAGTACACCCAAAAGAAGAAATACCAGCAGAAGCAGCGCAGCCATCAGTGCATATGAAATCACGCCGCCCCGCCTTCTGCGCGACATCAACAGCAATACGCCTGCAGGTAGCAGCAAGAGGAAAAAGAAGGTCCTGCCTGTCGCCATGGTGGCGTAGTAAGCACACAGCAGAAAATAAACCGCTGTACCGAGAGAAAGTACTCGACTGTTCGAATCGACAAGACGCAAGAAAAGACCGGAGAATGCAACCAACAAGAAGTAGGCAAGCACACCATAGGACCCACCAATATCCTCTGAAATCAGCGCCAGCCTCAGATTGACCAGAAAACTCTCAGTCGCCCCATGGGATGCCAGAGCATTGGCTTTCAACCAGACAAAGGGTGATGCCAGCAAAGCACACCAGAAGTAGAATCGATGAAAAAAGGTCAGCAGTGGCAGATCCCCAGGAGGACCCACCAACGTATACATACCTGCCGACCGGCCTGCAGAGAACAGACTGATGCCTATGCACCCCAGAAAGAAGGCCACAACACTGCCAGATACCACCATAAGCGCCAGATGACTGAGCTCATACAGCCCATGATCGACCGTGGCATGCAGCAGCAGGATCATCAACCACATGCCGGAATGCATAACGGCAGGACTCAGCGCCGAGCGAAAACACAACAGCGCCAGCGCAAAAACCACGAAGACGACTGCAACGAGAGCATAGGTAATCATGCAGTCTCCTCAGGGTCTGACAGCGACAGAGAGCTCCCGGACACCCCAGAACGCCAGCACTATGCAATCAAGCAGGACGCGCAGCATCCAGGCCGTGGCAGCGCCCAGCACCCCCAGCGGCGGAATCAGCAGCAGCAAAGCCAATACGAATAACGGCAACTCCAGCAAATGCAACAAGGCTGTACTGCGAACCTGAGCGCGGGCATGCAACAGGGCATAAAACATCGAGGCCAGTGCATTGAAAAATACACCAAGGCACAGCATGCGCCCGACCTGCACCGCCTCATCAAGATCATCGCCCAGTTGTGCACCTACCCAGAGGTCCAGAATGTGAGGCAAGAGCATCGCCAGCAGAGACATCCCGACCAGCATCAAAACCGCGACCCGTCGCAGCCAGCGCCAGAACAGGGCTGCCGCCTGCCCCGCATCCACCATGACCAGACGGGCAATCACCGGAAACGCCACCGTCGAGATCGCACCAACCAGAATCAGTGACTGAATGGCCAGCTCATAGGGGATCACATACAGCGTCACCGCCGAAGCGGACAGCAGAAAGCCGACAAAAAAGCGGTCAGCCTGTACCAGAAACGGACTGATGACCCCGCTCAGGGTCACCCAGCCACCAAAGCGCAGCAGCGTTGCCGCCTCATCCCTGCTGAACACTGCCGATGACGCCGGTACCGGCAGGCAACCGTGCGCCAGATGACGGAACACCAGTAACGCCAGCATCCGTGAACCGACCAGTGTTGCCATCAGCCAGGGCAGTTCCTGGGTGTACTGCGCCACCCAGAACGGCCCGGCAAAGTTGGCAACCCCCAGCGCAATACGCAGGATGCTGATCCACTTGAAGTTCAGGAAGGCCTCATTCACCCCGCGGTAGACCACGCTGAGCGCCTGCAAGGGCAAGGCAACACCCAGCAGCAGCAGTGCTGTACGCAGCTCCTGCACGCTGACCGCCTCATGGGGAATCGCCGCGGCTGCGCCAGCCAGGGCCGCCAGCGCGATCAAGGCCAGCCCCAAAAGCCCGAGCAGCATCGTGATGGTCACCGCCGTGGTCAATGCCACAGGAATGTGCGATTCATTCACCGAATCACGCAAGGCCGAGATCCGCTGGGTCAGCGCCCGGCCCATGCCCAGGTCGAGAATGCCGGCATAACCGATCAGCCCCCAGGCCAGGGCCAAAAAGCCGAAGCGCTCAGTGCCAATGGTGCTGATCAGCGCAGGCACCGTCAGGGCAGCCACCAGCAGCGGCAGGCCAAGACCCAGGAGATTCCAGAGGATATTCCTGAGATTCATCAGGCATGCTCCCGGCGTACATCACAGCAGCAGACAGCGCGCATCAGGCCGCAAAGACCTCGGCATCGGCCAGCAGTACGCCCTCACGATCCTTGTCAGACAGCTTCAGCGCCACGCCGGACGGCCAGGCGATGGCGATACGGGGATCGTCGTAGCGGATACACCGCTCATCGGCCTTGGTGTAGTAGGCCGTGGTCTTGTACAGAAAATGCGTGTTGTCCTGCAGTGCGACAAAGCCATGAGCAAACCCTGCGGGTATCCACAGCATGCGATGGTTTGCCGCCGACAGCTCGACG
>CAZFFB010000078.1:0-7945 GCA_964517735.1 uncultured Pseudomonas sp. | reverse complement strand
GCGCCCTCCTCGGCCAGTCCCAGGGCGGCGCGCGCCGCGCCGCGGTCGGCTGCGAGGGGGATGGCGTCGGCCAGCGGATGGCCGACGAAGCACACCGGCACCTGCTGCTCCTCATAAAAGCGCGCCTCGAAGGGGAACAGGGTCAGCATCAGATCGCAGCCCTGGCGAATCTTCAGTACCCGCTTCTGTCGCCAGGCCCATACCGAGGGGCTGACGTAATGCGCGGTACGAATGCCGGCACGGCGCAAGCGCAGCTCGATGCCCAGATTGAAATCCGGCGCATCGATGCCGATGAACACATCCGGGCGCTCCTCGATCAGGGTGCGGACCAGACGGCGGCGGCGCAGCAGCAGCTCCGGCAGGCGGCCAAGCACCTCGACCAGTCCCATCACCGCTAGCCGCTCCATAGGGAAGTAGCTGTTCAGCCCTTCCGCCTGCATGCGCGGGCCGCCCACGCCAATGAACTGCACGTCAGGATGGCGCGCCTTGAGGGCCTGCATGAGGCCAGCACCGAGGATGTCGCCGGACATCTCGCCAGCTACCAGTGCAATCTTCAGCGAACGTGGCATGGCGTCAGCGGGTGATGCCGCGGGTCGAGCGACGGATCGAATCGCAGAACAGTGCCACCTCAGGATGCTGTGCGGCTTCATCAGCCAATTCACCCAGTGCATCCTCAACGGTGAGGCCCTGGCGATAGACCACCTTGTAGGCACGGCGCAGGGCCTGCATGGCCGCCTCGCTGAAGCCGCGACGGCGCATGCCCTCGAAGTTCATGCTGCGCGCTTCGGCCGGATTGCCGAACACCGTGACGAAGGCGGGGACATCCTTGCCGATCGCCGTGCCCATGCCGGCGAAACTGTGGGCACCGATATGACAGAACTGGTGCACCAGGGTGAACCCGGAGAGGATCGCCCAGTCGCCGACATGCACATGGCCGGCCAGTGCGGTGTTGTTGACCAGGATGCAGTGATCACCGATCACGCTGTCGTGGCCGACATGCACATAGGCCATCAGCAGGTTGTGGTGACCGATGGTGGTCTCGCTGCGATCCTGCACGGTACCGCGGTGCAGGGTCACCCCTTCACGGATCACATTATGATCACCAATGACCAACCGGGTCGGCTCGCCACGGTACTTGAGGTCCGGGGTGTCCTCGCCGACCGAGGAGAACTGATAGATGCGGTTGTGGCGGCCGATCACCGTCGGCCCCTTGATCACCACATGGGGGCCGACGACCGTACCCTCGCCGATTTCCACATCCGCCCCGATGATCGACCAGGGGCCGACCTCGACATTGTCAGCCAGCCGGGCGCGCGGATCGATGATGGCACGAGGGTCGATCAGATTCATTTTTTCTGTTCCGCAACGATGATCTGCGCCGAACAGACGGCCTTGCCATCGACAGTGGCCTGGCAGTCGAACTTCCAGATGCCGCGCTTGGCACTCAGAAAGCGTGCCTCAAGCATCAGCTGATCGCCCGGTGTGACGGGTGCGCGAAAACGCAGGTTGTCAGAGCCGACAAAGTAATAAAGGGTGTCGGCGGCCGCCTTGGCATCCATCATGCTGAAGCCCAGCAGACCAGCGGCCTGGGCCATGGCCTCGATGATCAGTACGCCCGGCATGATCGGATGACCCGGGAAGTGACCGTTGAAGAAAGGCTCGTTGACAGTCACATTCTTGTAGGCGCAGATGCGCTTTTCCTCGAGATCCAGTGCAGTCACGCGGTCTACCAGCAGGAACGGGTAGCGGTGCGGCAGAAGCTCACGAATCTCGTTGATATCCATCATGTTCTGGGGGCCTTGAGCAGAAAGGAAAATACGCCGTATACCGGCATCAGGCTTGTGATGCCGGATCGGCGTCGGGGGTCACGGCAGCCAGCTGCTTTTCCAGCTGTTGCAGGCGCCGCGCCATGTCATCGAGCTGACGAATACGCGCAGCACTCTTCTTCCACTCCCCCGCCGGCTGCATGGCAGTGCCGGAAGAGTAGGCACCAGGCTCGGTGATCGAGCGGGTAACCATGGTCATGCCGGTGACGAAGACGTGATCGCAGACCTCAATATGACCGACCATGCCGACACCGCCGGCGATCATGCAGTGCTTGCCGATCCGGGTACTGCCGGAAATGCCGCAGCAGCCGGCCATGGCCGTATGGTCACCGATCTGCACGTTGTGGGCGATCATGATCTGGTTATCGAGCTTGACGCCATCACCGATCAGCGTATCGGCCAGGGCACCGCGATCGATGGTGGTATTGGCCCCGATCTCCACATCATCGCCAATGCGCACAGCGCCGATCTGGGCAATCTTCACCCAGCGACCCTGATCGCTGGCAAAGCCAAAGCCTTCGCCGCCAATCACTGCGCCCGACTGGATGACTACCCGCTGACCGATCTGAATGTCGTGATAGAGGGTCACCCGTGGGGCCAGCCAGCCATCGTCGCCGATCACGCTGCGGGCACCAATCACGCAGTGTGCCCCCAGGGTGACCCGCGCCCCGATGCGGGCGGCGGACTCGATCACCACGCCAGGACCGATCGAAGCGCTGGGGTCGATGAGCGCATCCTCGGCAATCACTGCCGTCGGGTGGATGCCGGGCATCGACCTGGGCTTGGGATCGAACAGGTGCGAGATACGGGCGAACGCCAGGTAGGGGTTGTCCACCACCAGCGCATGCCCGACAAAGTGCTCGGCATCGGCTGCCGTGAGCAGCACGGCGGCGGCACGGCAGGCTCCCAGGTGCTTGCGATACTGGGCGTTAGCCAGAAAGCTCAGCTGGTCAGCATTCGCGTCCTGCAGGGTGGCCAGGCCACGCACTACAAGATCAGCCGGGCCGCGCAGCTCAGCCTGCAGAAAGGCTGCCAGCTCACCGAGGGTATGCATGGGCATCGGTCAGCCCTTAGCGCAGCTGGTTCATGCGTTCGATCACCTGCTTGGTGACCTCGAACTGCGGCTTGACCTCAACCACGGCAGCGCTATCGAGCACCAGGTCGAAGTTGCCACGCTTGATGACCTCCTCGACGGCCTTGTCCAGCTTGGGCTTGAGCTGCTGCAGCATATCGCGATCGGCCAGCGCCTTGGCTTCATTGAGCTCCTTGGACTGGAACTGGAAGTCACGCGCCTTCTGCTTGAACTCAAGCTCCAGACGCTCACGCTCGCTGGTCTGCATCTTCTCGCCATCCTTGATCAGGCGATCCTGGATGCGCTTGGCATCACTTTCCAGGGTCTTGAGGCGATTGAGCTGCGGGCCAAACTTCTTCTCCGAGTCCACTGCATATTTCTTCGCCGCATCGGATTCGAGCAGGGCCATCTGGTAGTTGAGCACGGCCACCTTCATCTCGGCGAAGGCAGGCAGGCTCACCAGGGTGGTGGCAAACAGTACAGCTTGGGTCAACTTGCGCACGATGAACTCCTGCGGCGGATCGGTTGGGTGAAGAGCATGGAGCGGGATCAGAAGGTCTGGCCCAGCGAGAACTGGAAGACCTGGGTATCGGCGTTTTCCGGCTCCTTGACGGGCATGCCAAGGCTGAAACTCAGCGGGCCGAGTGCCGTCAGCCAGGTCAGACCGACACCGACAGAGCTGGCCAGATTGTTCAGGTCAATGTCGCAGGATGGATCCTTGCGGGCGTTCTGGCCAGTACTGCAGCGGGTGTTGAAGACGTTACCGGCGTCCCAGAACAACACGGTGCGCAGCGAGCGCTGGTCCTGCACGAAAGGCAGCGGGAACAGCAGCTCCGCTCCACCCTGCATCAGCACGTTACCACCAAAGGGCTGCGGATCCTGATCCGGGTCTGTAAGGGCCGGGGTACTGCGCGGGCCGAGAGAGTTGTCCTCAAAGCCACGCACCGAACCAAAGCCGCCGGCGTAGTAGTTCTCATAGAACGGCACTTCGCTGGTCGAACCGTAGCGCTCGGCATAGCCCAGGCGAGTGTGGAAGCGCAGGGCATAGTCACCCGACAGCGGCGCGAACACCTGAGCACTGTAATCCAGCCGCCCGAACGACAGGTCACTGCCCGGCAGGGTGATTTCTGCACTCAGGTTCTGCGAATAGCCGCGATTGGCAAACACACCGCGGTTGAGGGTTGACTCGGACCAGCCGATCGAAGCCTTGAAATTGGTGTAGCTATCACCTTCGCGGGCGATGAAATCATTGATCTCACCCACAGTGAAGCTACCCGGCTTGATCTTGTCCTGCTGCAGGCTCAGACCGTAGCTAAGACGTGCGGTCTCGCTGATCGGATAACCCAGGTTGATGCCGGCACCAAAGCTGTCTACCGAGTAACTGGAGACGTCGACATCCAGATCGTCGTAGTCGGTCGTGCGGTAGAACATGTTGTAGCCAAGGCTCACACCGTCTTCGGTCCAGTAGGGATCGACAAAGCCGAAGCTGTAGCGGGTCTGGTACTGGCTGCGGGTCAGGCCGATATTGACCTTGTTGCCGGTACCCAGGAAGTTGCTCTGGTTGATGGAACCACCAAGGATCAGACCGGCGCTCTGAGCAAAGCCGACACTGGCGGTCACCGAACCGGAGGGCTGCTCCTCGACGCTGTAATTGACATCGATCTGGTCATCGACGCCCGGCACCTGCGGCGTTTCGACGTTGACTTCCTTGAAGTAGCCCAAGCGCTCCAGGCGGGTCTTGGACTGATCGATCAGATAGGTCGAGGCCCAGCCGCCTTCCAGCTGACGCATCTCGCGGCGCAGCACCTCGTCCTCGGTCTTGGTGTTGCCACGGAAATTCACCCGGTTGACATACACCCGCTTGCCCGGATCGACAACGAAGGTCAGGCTGACACTGTCATCCTCGTCGTGGGTCTCTGGAATACCGTTGACGTTGGCAAAGGTGTAGCCCTCGTTGCCGAGACGACGGGTGATCAGCTCGCTGGTGCTGGTCAGCACCTTGCGCGAGAAAATCTGCCCGGGCTGGACCAGCAGCAGGCGGCGGACCTCCTCCTCCGGTACACGCAGGTCACCGGCAAGCTTGACCTCGCGAATGCGATACTGGCGGCCTTCATCGATATTGATGGTGATGTAGACGTGCTTCTTGTCCGGAGTGATGGACACCTGGGTCGAGGTGATGTCCATGTTGATGAAGCCACGATCCAGATAGTGGGAGCGCAGACGCTCCAGATCGCCGGAGAGCTTCTCGCGGGAATACTTGTTGTCACTGCGAAAGAACGACAGCCAGTTGCTTGGGCGCAGTTCCAGCAGCGGCCTCAGCTCCTCGTCAGAGAAGCGCTGATTGCCGACGATATTGATGTGTTCGATGGTGGCGACCGAGCCTTCGGCGATCTCGATCTTCAGTGCCACACGGTTGCGCTCCAGTTGCTCGATGCGGGTCTCGATGCTGGCCGAGTAGCGGCCTTGGGCAACGTACTGGCGCTGCAACTCGTTGCGCACCCCTTCAAGGGTGGCCTGCTGGAAGATCTCGCCCTCGGCAAGCCCGGACTGACGCAGCCCCTTGAGCAGGTCATCGGTTGCGATGGCCTTGTTACCGGTGATCTCGATGCTGGAAATCGACGGCCGTTCGGTGACTTCGATCACCAGCACGCCATCCTCGCGGGCCAGGCGGATGTCCTGGAAGAAGCCGGTACGAAACAGCGCACGAGTCGCCTCGGCCAGACTGTTCTCGTCGACCGGATCACCAACGTTGAGTGGCAAGGCACCGAACACACTGCCCGCCGAGACGCGCTGCAGGCCGTTGATGCGGATATCGGTGATGGTGAAGGACTCGGCGTGAACCTCGGCGGTGATCAGCGCGGCGATTACCGCAGGTAGCAGCAAGCGTTTCATGAAGTCCTTTCTTATTCAGACGGTCGAAAAAGAAACTGCCGCTTCGGGCGGCAGTTCCGCAATACGGGCCTACAGTCGGCTGAGGTCGTTGAGCAGTGCCAGCAGCATCAGGCCGACGACCAGTGTCATGCCGATCTGCATGCCGGCGGCCTGCACACGTTCGGACAAGGGCCGACCACGCACCCACTCCGCCAGGTAGTAGAGCAGGTGCCCACCATCAAGCACCGGGATCGGCAACAGGTTAAGGACCCCCAGACTGATGCTCAGATAGGCGAGGAAGTTCAGAAAATCCGCAAGACCCGACTCGGCTGAAGCGCCGGCCACTTTAGCAATGGTTATCGGGCCGCTCAAGTTTTTTACCGACAGCTCGCCAAACAGCATCTTGCCGATCGATTCAAGGGTCAAGAGGCTCATCGATGCTGTACGCCGCAGGGCTTCAAACACTGACTCCAGCGGTCCGTGGCGCACCTCCCGCAGCATTTCAGCCGGCCACTCGACCTCACTGACACCGGCCCCTAGGTAGCCACTGCGCTGCTCACCCTGCACCCGCTCACCCAGGGTCAGTGCAACGCGCAGCATACGACCCTCACGCTCAAGCTGCAGCTCGATACGCTGCCCGGGCGCGGCGCGCACGCGCTCGACCACCGCCTGCCAGCTCTCCAGCGGCTGATCGTCAATGGCCAGCAGGCGATCGCCGGCACGCAAGCCCGCCGCCTGTGCAGGCCCCTGCGGATCGATATGCGACAGCAATGGTTCGACGAGCGGCATCCAGGGGCGGATGCCCAGCGAGCCCAGTACATCCGGCTCATCAGCACCACGCAGCCAGCTATCAAGGCTCAGGGTGCGCTCGATCTCGATGCTTGAGCCAGGCTCGAGCAGTCGCAGGCGCAGGCTACCGCTCTCGCCCAGACGGCGGATCAGCTGCAGGTTGACATCGGCCCAGCCCGGGGTGAGCTGGCCATCCACGGCCAGCAACTCCGCACCGGCCTCAAGCCCCGCCTGCGCCGCCAGACTGCCGGGATCGACAGCACCGATCACCGGACGCGCCTGCTGGCTGCCCAGCAGCGCCACGCACCAGAAGAACAGCAGTGCCAGCAGGAAATTGGCCAGCGGCCCGGCCGCCACGATGGCAAAGCGCTGGCGAACTGTCTTGCGGTTGAAGGACTGCCCAAGCAGCGCCGCCGGCACCTCACCTTCACGCTCATCAAGCATCTTCACATAGCCACCCAGCGGGATGGCGGCAATCACGAACTCGGTGCCCTGACGGTCCTGCCAGCGTAGCAGCGGGCGGCCGAAACCGACCGAGAAGCGCAGCACCTTGACCCCGCAGCGGCGCGCCACCCAGAAATGACCGAACTCATGAAAGGTCACCAGCACACCCAGCGCCACCAGGGTGCCGAGCAACATGTACATCGCACTCATCGACGTCTCCTCAGCCTGCGTATCGCTGTAACCAGTCCTGCGCCGCCAGGCGCGCCAGACGGTCGGCCTCAAGCACCTGGGCCAGACTGTCTGCGCGCTCGCCGGGCACTCGCTCGAGCACCCCGGCAATCAGACGGGGAATGTCAATAAAACGACTGCGCCCGTCAAGGAAAGCGGCCACAGCCACTTCATTGGCCGCATTAAGCAAGGCGGGCACCGTACCGCCCGCCTCGGCGGCCTGACGGGCCAGCGCAAGACAAGGGAAGCGGGTCAGATCCGGTGCCTCGAACTCCAGACGGGCAATGGCAAACAGGTCCAGTGGCGCCACGCCCGAATCGATGCGCTGCGGCCAGGCCAGCGCATGGGCAATTGGCGTGCGCATATCCGGATTGCCGAGCTGGGCCAACATCGAGCCGTCGACATAATCGACCAGCGAGTGGATCACGCTCTGCGGGTGCACCACCACCTCGACCCGCGAGGGCGGCGCATCGAACAGCCAGCAGGCCTCGATCAGCTCGAGACCCTTGTTCATCAGGCTGGCCGAATCGACAGAAATCTTTCGCCCCATCGACCAGTTGGGGTGACGGCAAGCCTGCTCGGGGGTCGCGCAGGCGATCTGTGCCGAAGACCAGTCACGAAATGGCCCACCCGAAGCGGTCAGCAGTATCCGGCGCACCCCAATACGCTCAAGCCCGCGCGCCCTTGCTCAGAATGTGCCGGGCAACGCATACGC
>CAZFFB010000077.1:0-8057 GCA_964517735.1 uncultured Pseudomonas sp. | reverse complement strand
GGAATGGAAGGCGTCGTTGGCGCCGGACCAGCCGGCCTCGCGCAGGGCGTAGGCGGGCTGGCCGTCGCTGTAGACGTATTCGCCGGCGCGCCTGGTGGTGAAGATCTCGCGGCCGCCGAAGCTGGCCGGGCGCAGGTTGCTGGCGAGGAAGATTTCGCTGCTGTTGCGCTGCACACCCGGCTCGATGCGCAGACGAAGGCTGGCTTCTGCGCCTTCATCACGCAGGTGACGCTGGAAGCCGCGCGGCAGCACGCTCCAGGCGCTGATCAGCTCGCCACGGGCCGGGCGCTCGCTGGCTACCGGCAGCCCCAGCTCGTCGAAGAAGGCACGTACCTGGGGCCAGACCTGGCCGGGCGGAATCTGGGCCAGCAGCCAGCGGCGCTCGCCACTGGTCTGCAGACTGAATGCCCCCGCCTGGGCGTCGACACCCAGCGCTTGCGGGCGGGGAACCTCAAAAGCGGTACGCCCCTCGGGCAAGGTGATCGCCGCAGGCACCGGCAGCAGCGGATCAAGACGGCGGGTGGCGGCATCGGCGGGCACCTGCATCGGCGGTGTCTCGCGGGCTGTCAGGTAATCGCTGCCGCGATCGCGGAAGTAGCCTTCCTCACCCCACAGCCAGCCGCAACCGCTGGTGCTGGCAAGGGTCAGGGCAAGGACGGAAAGACCGGCCAGTCGCTTCATGCATGTTCTCCGTTGATCAGGCCAGCACGCCGGCCTGGCGCATGGCCTGGCGCAGCGGCTCCTGGCAGCCCTGGCTGAGCCAGGTCAGGGGCAGGCGGATGCCTTGGGGAATCAGGCCCATCTCGTGCAGGGCAAATTTCACCGGAATCGGGTTGGCTTCGCAGAACAGCTGCTGGTGCAGGGGCATCAGGCGCTGATTGATGGCGCGGGCGGCCTCGGCCTCGCCACGCATGGCGGCCGCACACAGCTCGCTCATCGCCCGCGGGGCCACGTTGGCGGTGACCGAGATGTTGCCCTTCCCGCCCATCAGCATCAGCTCGACTGCCGTGGCGTCGTCACCGGAGTAGACCAGAAAATCGGGCGCCACCTTATCCAGCACCTCGCGGGCACGCGCCAGGTTGCCGGTGGCCTCCTTGACGCCGATGATGTTCGGCACCGAGGACAGGCGGGCAATGGTGTCGGCCAGCATGTCGCAGGCGGTACGCCCCGGGACGTTGTAGAGGATCTGCGGAATGGCCACGGCTTCGGCGATCGCCTTGTGATGCAGGTACAGGCCCTCCTGGGTCGGCTTGTTGTAGTAGGGGGTGACCAGCAGACAGGCGTCGGCACCGGCTGCCTTGGCGGAGGCGGTCAGCTCGATCGCCTCGCGGGTCGAATTGGCTCCGGTCCCGGCAATCACCGGAATACGACCGGCCACCTCACGCACCACATGGCGAATCACTGCAACATGCTCGTCGACATCCAGGGTGGCCGACTCGCCGGTGGTGCCGACCGCAACAATGGCATTAGTCCCCTCGCGGACATGGAAGTCGACCAGTCGGGTCAGGCTTTCCCAATCCAGGGCGCCCTGCGCATCCATGGGCGTAACCAGTGCCACAATGCTGCCGGAAATCATGCAACCACCCCTGCCACTCAAAATAGATAAAGCCGCCATGGTACTGATGGCTTCTGGCTTGCACAAGCGGGCGGCCGGGGTACGGGCATTCCCCTCGGCAGCGCTTTTCGCTACCCTTTCGCACCCTGTCGACACCCGGTTGTCGGCACTTTTTACCAGCAGGAACCGCGCATGTCCGTTACCCCTCCCCGTGAACAGTCCCTGGTGATCAGCGCCATGGGCACCTCGCCCTCCGAACTGGCCAGCATCCTGTGCCGCACCTGCATGGAATGTCGCTGCAATGTGATCAGCAGCCGCCTGAGCCGCCATGGTGAATACAGCGCGCTGATCCTGCAGGTGACCGGTGGCTGGGACGGACTGGCACGCTTTGAAGGCAGCCTGCCGGCGCTGGCCAAGCGCCACCAGCTGAGCATCAGCGCCCTGCGCAGCGCGGCGGCCGAGCCGCGCCCCAGCGCCTTGCCCTATGTTGCCTACGTCAGCGCGGCGTACCGCCCGGACATCCTCGGCGAGCTCTGCCAGTTCTTCCGCGACCATCAGGTCGAGCTGGAGAATCTGGTCTGCGACACCTTCGAGGCTCCGCAGACCGGCGCAGCCCTGCTCAACGCCACCATCACCGTGACCCTGCCGCCGGGCACCCAGATCAGCTGGCTGCGCGATCAGTTTCTCGACTTTGCCGAAGCGCTCAATCTCGATGCCCTGCTCGAGCCCTGGCGGCCGCAAAATCCCTGATTCCCTTGAAGGAGATCCCGCATGTCCGTAGCGCTTGACGCCCCTCTCCCGGACTTTCAGGTCCTGGCCACCGGTGGCCAGACCCTGAACCGTGCCGCCCTGCTCGGCCAGCAGGTGGTCCTGTACTTCTATCCCAAGGACAACACCCCAGGCTGCACCACCGAAGGACAGAACTTCCGTGACCTGCAGGCCGCGTTTGCCGAGGTCAATACCCGGATACTGGGTGTCTCGCGGGACAGTCTGCGCACCCACGAGAACTTCAAGGCCAAGCAGGGCTTTCCCTTCGAGCTGATCAGCGATGCGGACGAGCAGCTCTGCCAGCTGTTTGACGTGATCAAGCCGAAGAAGCTCTACGGCAAGGAGTACCTGGGCATCGAGCGCAGCACCTTCCTGATCGACGCCCAAGGCGTCCTGCGCCGCGAGTGGCGGGCCGTCAAGGTGCCGGGACACGCCGAGCAGGTGCTGGAAGCCGCCCGCGCCCTGCATGCCGGATGCTGAACACAGAACCCCGCCATCTGGCGGGGTTCTGCCTTGTTCGATGAGCGTCAGTCCGGCGCCGGCACACTCTCGCGCACACGCCGCGGCCAGGCATTGAGCAGCGCCTTGAACAGTGTGGCCAGCGGAATGGCGAAGAACACGCCCCAGAAGCCCCACAGCCCGCCAAACAGCAGTACCGCGCAGATGATCGCCACCGGATGCAGGTTGACGGCCTCGGAGAACAGCAGCGGCACCAGCACGTTGCCATCCAGCGCCTGAATGATGCCGTAGGCCAGCATCAGATAGATGAACTGATCCCCCCAGCCCCACTGGAACAGTGCGATCAGCGCTACCGGCACGGTGACTACCACCGCACCGACATAAGGCACCACCACCGACAGACCGACCAGCAGCGCCAGCAGCGCCGCGTAGTTGAGACCCAGCACGGCAAAGGCAATGTAGGTGACGCCACCGGTGATGAGGATTTCGATCACCTTGCCGCGGATGTAATTGGCAATCTGCAGGTTCATCTCCTGCCACACCCGGGTCATCAGACCGCGCCGACTGGGCAGATGGCCGGTAAACCAGCGCACGATCTGGTTACGATCCTTGAGGAAGAAGAACACCAGGATAGGCACCAGCACCAGGTAGATCATCATGGTGACCAGGATCGATACGCTGGCCAGCGACCAGGACAGCAACCACTGGCCAACCCGGCCCAGCTCGCCCCGCGCCGCCTCGATTCCCCGCAGGATCTGCTCCTCGGTGACCAGCTGCGGATAGCGTTCAGGCAACAGCAGCAGCATGCCCTGCCACTCGCCCAGCATGCGCGGCAGCTCGTTGATCAGGGTCAGCAGCTGTCGCCAGAGCAGCGGCACCAGCAGCAGCAGGACCACCGCCAGCATCGCGACGAACAGCATGAACACCGTCCATACCGCAAGGCCATGGGGCACGCGCAGGCGCTCCAGCGCGCCGACCATCCCCTGCATCAGGAACGCCAGCACCAGACCGGCCAGTACCGGCGCCAGCATGCCGCCCAGGGTGAGGACCGCACTAAAGCCCAGCACCAGGATCACACCCAGAACCACAGCCTCCTCGTCGGAGAGATAGCGGTAAAACCAGTCACGCACGACCGAAAGCATCGGTATTCCTCGATCCAGCCCAAAAGAAGTGCACAGCAGCCCTCAGCCCTTGCGCAGCCAGTAGCGGAAACAACCGCCCTGCTGATCCTCGTGCAGCAGCTGGTGACCGGCCAGCACGGCGAAGGCACGCAGATCACGCTGTGAGCCGGCATCGGTGGCCAGCACCATGAGCACCGCCCCGGATGGCAGGCGGTTGAGTTCGAGCTTGGTCTTGAGCAGCGGCAGCGGACAGGCCATCTCGCGCGCATCCAGCTGTGCATCGAAGGCCGGCAGCGGCCCGTCAGTCTCGCTCATCATCCACCCTCGCAAATCAGGGCAGCATACCCAAGGGCAGCACCGACTGGCCAGCCGCCGATGACTGCGGCTAGAGTAACGACCTGCCTTTTTGCGAGCCGCGTCATCATGCCCCTTCTGCGCCCCGCCCTGCTGACCCTGGCCTGCCTGCTGGCCACTCCGCTTGCCGCCAACCCACTGCCCTCCCTTGGCGATGCCAGCTCGGCGCTCGTCTCGCCGGAACAGGAATACCAGCTCGGCCGCGCCTGGCTTGCCATGCTGCGCGGCCAGGTGCGCACGCTGGATGATCCCTTACTGAGTGACTACGTCGAGCGCAGCGTCTACCGCCTGGCGGAAACCAGCCAGCTGGAGGACCGGCGCCTGGTGTTCGTGCTGCTGGACAGCCCGCAGCGCAATGCCTTCGCGGTGCCTGGCGGGGTGGTCGGCGTCAATGGCGGGCTGTTCCTGCATGCCGAGACCGAAGGGGAATACGCCTCGGTGATGGCCCACGAACTGGCCCACCTCTCGCAGCGACACTTTGCCCGCGGCCTTGAAGAGCAGCGGCGCATGCAGGTACCGCTGATGGCAGCAATGCTGGCGGGCGTGGTAGCCGCCGCGGCCGGTGCCGGGGATGCCGGGATCGCTGCGATCGCCTCGACCCAGGCAGCGGCCATCCAGGCCCAACGCAGCTTCTCGCGGCAGAACGAGCAGGAGGCCGATCGTATCGGCCTGCTCAACCTGCAGCGCGCCGGCTTCGACCCACGCAGCATGCCTGACATGTTCGAGCGTCTGGTACGCCAGTACCGCTACAGCCGGGTGCCGCCGGAGTTCCTGCTCACCCACCCGCTCAGCGAGTCCCGGGTCGCCGACACCCGCAACCGCGCTGAACAGCTACCGGCCAGCGGCCGCCAGGACAGTCTGGAATACCAGCGTCTGCGGGCGCGTCTGCAACTGCACTACGAAACGACCCCGGGATTGGCCGCCCGGCGCTTTCGCGCCCGCCTCGATGACAATCCGCAGGATACCGCCGCACGCTATGGCCTGGCGCTGGCCCACAGCCGCTCCGGCCAGATCAGCGACGCGCGACGTGAGCTGCAGACCCTGCTGGCAGACAACCCCGAGGAGTCGCTGTATCACCTGGCGCTGATCGAGCTGGACATGGCCAGCAACCAGCTGCCGGCTGCCGAGCAACGCCTGAAGCGCCTGCTCGCCCGCCAGCCCTCCAGCTACCCGCTGCGCCGCCAGCAGGCGCAGCTTCAGCTCAAGCAGGGCAAGGTCCGTGAAGCCGAGCGGACCCTGGATGCGCTGCTGGCAGATCGTCCCGGTGACAGCGCGCTGTGGTATCTGCAGGCAGAAACCCGCGGCCTGTCTGGCAACATCATCGGTGTGCACCGGGCGCGGGCCGAATACTTTGCGCTGGTGGGCGACTATCCCCAGGCACTGGAGCAGCTGGACTTTGCCAGACGCCGGGCGGCCAGCAACTTCCCGCTGGCCGCACGCATCGATGCTCGCCACAACGAACTGCAGGCCGAGCAGCGCGCCGTGGAGGGGCTGCTGCGCTAGCGCGCCTGACAGAAACGGGAGCGGCCATGCGGCGCGCTCCCGTTGACATCAGATACGACAACTGCCTGCCGCCTCGCCGGCAGCAGGCGGTACAGAGGCGTCAGGCGTTACCACTCTGCTGCAGGTGCAGGGCACGGGTGAAGTCGAGCATGCGGCGCAGCGGACGCACCGCCCGTGGCACCAGCGCAGGATCGACCTGGATCTCGTTGCTGCCGGTTTGCAGACAATGCAGGGTGCGCTCCAAGGTATTCATCGCCATCCACGGGCAATGGGCACAGCTGCGACAGCTTGCGCCCTGACCGGCCGTCGGCGCCTCGATAAAGGACTTGCCCGGACAGAGCTGCTGCATCTTGTAGAGGATGCCGCGATCGGTCGCAACGATGAACAGGTTGTTGGGCAAGGTCTGGGCAGCCTTGATCAGCTGGCTGGTCGAACCGACCGCATCGGCCAGCTCGATCACCGCCTCGGGCGACTCCGGGTGCACCAGCACCGCGGCATCCGGGTAGATCGCCTTGAGATCGTGCAGCTGACGGGCCTTGAACTCCTCATGAACAATGCAGGAGCCCTCCCAGAGCAGCATGTCGGCGCCGGTTTCTTTCTGGATATAGCGGCCCAGGTGCTGATCCGGCGCCCAGAGGATCTTCTCGCCGTTGTCCATCAGGCTCTCGACGATTTCCAGCGCACAGCTGGAGGTGACCACCCAGTCCGCCCGTGCCTTGACTGCCGCCGAGGTATTGGCATAGACCACCACGGTACGGTCGGGATGCTGGTCACAGAACGCGGAAAACTCCTCGACCGGGCAGCCCAGATCCAGCGAACAGGTCGCCTCGAGGGTCGGCATCAGCACACGCTTTTCCGGGTTGAGGATCTTGGCGGTCTCGCCCATGAAGCGCACGCCCGCCACCACGATGGTCGAGGCCGGATGCTGGCTGCCAAAGCGCGCCATTTCCAGAGAGTCGGCTACGCAGCCGCCGGTCGCCTCGGCCAGCGCCTGGATCAGCGGATCGGTGTAGTAATGCGCCACCAGCACGGCATCACGCGCCTTGAGCTCGGCGGCGATCGCGTCGCGGTAATCGGCGATTTCCCGATCAGTCAGAATGCGTGGCTGCTTGGCGTCAAGATGCGCCTGGATCAGGAGACGTTCGGAAATCTGTGTCATGTTCGCTGCACCTTAGGGCTGGGTGCGGGAACTGGAGTATATACCCGTTCCAGAACACCAGACGGGTTACATAAAGAGAATCGGGGGGATTCAGGGGAGAAAGTGGTGGGTCGTGTAGGGGTCGAACCTACGACCAATTGGTTAAAAGCCAACTGCTCTACCACTGAGCTAACGACCCAACGCGAGGCGTATATTACTGATTTCTAAGGTAAATACAACACCCCGCAGCAAAAAATCAGGCATAGCGTGTCGGATCAACAACTCCGGCAGCGGCAAAACCAGCGGCACGCAGACGGCAGCTGTCGCAGCGCCCGCAGGCACGCCCCTGCTCATCAGCCTGATAGCAGGATACCGTCAGGGAAAAATCGACCCCGCGCTCGATGCCCGCACGCACGATTTCGGCCTTGGACAGAAACTGCAGCGGCGCACGGATTCGGAACCCTTCACCCTCTACCCCCTCGCGGGTCGCAAGATTGGCCAGCCGCTCGAAGGCTTCGATGAAGGCCGGACGGCAGTCCGGATAACCGGAGTAGTCCACCGCATTGACACCAATGAAGATGTCGCGCGCGCCCAGCACCTCGGCCCAGCCCAGGGCCAGAGACAGGAACAGGGTATTGCGCGCCGGCACATAGGTCACCGGAATGCCCTCGCTGGCCTGCTCGGGCACCGCAATCGAGCAGTCCGTCAGCGCCGAGCCGCCGATGCCGTTGAGATCAATGCCGACTACCTTGTGCTCCAGTGCACCGAGCTGGCGGGCCACCTGCTCGGCAGCCTGCAGCTCGGCACGATGGCGCTGCCCATAATCAAAGCTCATGGTGTAGCAGGTATAGCCCTCGGCACGCGCCATGGCCAGCACGGTTGCCGAGTCCAGTCCGCCGGAGAGCAGAATCACCGCTTTCTTGTCGCTCATCGTGTCATCCTCGCGATCAGTGGCCGGGCTCATCGTTCCACAGGTACTTGTGCAGCTGCAGCTGCAGGCGTACCGGCAGGTTGTCGGCGACACTCCAGTCAGCCAGCGCACGGGCGTCGAGCTGGCGATGACTGGGTGACATCAGCACCTCGCCAGCCCGCAGCTGCAGACGGTATTCGATCAGCTTGGAAACCGCCCAGTCGTAATCCTCACGGGAGCAGATGACGA
>CAZFFB010000076.1:0-8058 GCA_964517735.1 uncultured Pseudomonas sp. | reverse complement strand
TGGCCTATGGCCTGGCCGCCAGCGCCACCTGGGTGCTGGGCATCCCACACGGCCTTGCCGTACTGCACGGCAAGACTCGCCGCGGCGGGCTGGTGTTCGACGTGGCCGATCTGGTCAAGGACGCCTGTATCTTGCCGCAGGCCTTCGTCTCAGCGGTACGCGGCGACGAAGAGCAGGAATTCCGTCAGGCCTGCATTGATAGCCTGACCCGCAGCGAGGCACTGGACTTCATGATCGAGACACTGCAGGACGTGGCCGCCCGCCTCGGCCGGGTGAGCGCATGAACATCCTGCTGATTTCCCAATGCGACAAGCGCGCGCTGGTGGAAAGCCGGCGCATCCTAGACCAGTTCGCCGAACGCTGCGGTGAACGCAGCTGGCAGACGCCGATCACTCAGGCCGGCCTCGACACCCTGCGCAAGCTGCTGAAGAAGACCGCGCGGCGCAACACCGCCGTGGCCTGCCACTGGATACGCGGACTCAACCACAGCGAACTGCTGTGGATCGTTGGTGATGCCAGCCGTTTCAACGCCCAGGGCACGGTGCCGACCAACACCACCAGCCGCGACATCCTGCGCCGCGACGACGAGAACGACTGGCATACCGGCGAAGACATCCGCCTGCTGGCGCAGATGGCCGCACTGCTGCACGACCTGGGCAAGGCGAGTGAGGCGTTTCAGGCCAAGCTCAAATTGCGTCAGGCCGTCGCCGATGCCTACCGCCACGAGTGGGTGTCACTGCGTCTGTTCGAGGCTTTCGTCGGCCCGGTGGCCAGCGATGCCGAGTGGCTGCAGCGGCTGGCCTGCGGTGATGGCAGTCAGGATGGCGACTGGCTGGCACGCCTGCAGCGTGATGGCATACCCAGCCAGCAGGCAAAGCCAAGCGGCGCAGCACGCTTCAAGAAATCGGTGCAGCAGGGCGGCAATCCCCTGCGTGCCGGCGGCATGCCGCCGCTGGCACAGGTGATCGGCTGGCTAGTGGTCAGTCATCACCGGCTGCCTTTGGGTGAGCTGTCGCGCCAGGATCTGCCGGCGCTGCCCACACCGATCAATGCCGACTGGTGCGGAGCACGCACCGGGTCTGATGTTTCCGAGCGGGACAAGGCTGCCTGCTGGCAGTTCGCCGAGGGCCATCTGCCGTTTGCCAGCCGCCGCTGGCGCCAGCGGATTGCCGAGTGCGCCAGCAGCCTGCTGTGCCACCCCGGCCTGCTGCAGCGCGCCAGCACGCTGCTGGACAATCCCTGGGTGCTGCATCTGGCGCGCCTATCGTTGATGCTGGCCGACCACCATTACTCCAGCCTGCCATCCTCGGCCGGGCTGGGTGATGCCGGCTTTGCCGCACACGCCAACACCGACAAGGACGGCCGACTCAAGCAGCGCCTCGACGAGCACCTGCTCGGTGTGGCCCGCGAGGCACGGCGGGTGACGCAGGTGCTGCCGCAGCTGGAGCGCCGCCTGCCGAGGCTTGCGCCACACCGCGGCTTTCGCAAGCGCAGCGCCGACCGGCGCTTTGCTTGGCAGGATAAGGCCTTCGATCTGGCCTGCAGCCTGCACCTGCCCAGTAGTCGCCACGGCTTCTTCGGCATCAATATGGCCTCCACCGGCTGCGGTAAGACGCTGGCCAATGGTCGTATCCTGTACGGCCTGGCCGACCCGCAGCGTGGGCCGCGCTTCAGTATCGCCCTCGGCCTGCGCACCCTGACCCTGCAGACCGGGCAGGTGTATCGCGAACGCCTCGGGCTTGGCGAGGACGATCTGGCGGTGATGGTCGGCGGCGCAGCAGTGCGCCAGTTGTTCGAGGCAGCGCAGAGCAGTGCGGCCGCACAGAGTGGCAGCGAGTCAGCGGAGGCGCTGCTGGCCGACAACCTGCATGTCCACTATGAGAGCGCCTTGGCCGACGGTCCGCTGCAACGCTGGCTGGAGAAGAATCCTGCAGCGCACAAGCTGGTCAGCGCGCCAATCCTGGCCTGCACCATCGACCACCTGATGCCGGCCTGCGAAAGCCTGCGCGGTGGCCATCAAATCGCTCCCATGCTGCGCCTGCTCACCAGTGATCTGGTGCTGGATGAAGTGGACGACTTCGATATGGCCGACCTGCCGGCACTGGCACGACTGGTGTACTGGGCCGGCCTACTTGGCAGCCGGGTCCTGCTGTCGTCTGCCACCCTGCCACCGGCGCTGCTCGGCGGTTTGTTCGAGGCCTACTGCGCCGGTCGCCGGGTGTATCAGGCCAACCGGGGCGAGCCAGGCACGATCTTGGAAATCTGCTGCGCCTGGTTCGACGAGTTCAACTGCAGTGACTCACGTCATGCCAGCCGTGACACTCTGCTGGCGGCGCATGGCGAATTCATCGCCCAGCGCGTACAGCAGTTGAGCACACAGGACGTGCGGCGGCGCGCCGCGATCCTGCCGCTGGCACTCGACAGCCGCAAACGCCCGCAGATCAGTCAGGAGCTGGCCCATCGGCTGCTGCCAGCAATGCTGCAGCTGCATCAGGCTCACCACACGGCTGCCACCGGCGGCCGCCGGGTCAGTTGCGGCCTGGTGCGCATGGCCAATATCGAGCCGCTGACCGAGGTTGCGCAGGCGCTGCTGGCGTTAGATGCACCCGAAGGCACGCGCATTCACATATGCGTGTATCACTCGCGCCATCCGCTGCTACTGCGTTCGGCGCTGGAGCGCGAGCTGGACCATCTGCTGGATCGGCACAAGGAACAGGAGCTGTTCAGCCATCCGCTGGTGCGTGATGCACTGGCCGCCCATCCCGAGCCGGATCAGCTGTTCGTGGTGCTGGCCTCGCCGGTGGCCGAGGTAGGGCGCGATCACGATTACGACTGGGCCATCGTCGAGCCCTCCTCCAGTCGCTCGCTTATCCAGCTGGCCGGCCGTATCCGCCGCCATCGCCCTGAGCCGGTAAACACGACCAATCTGCTGTTGCTGCAATACAACCTACTGGCGCTGCAGCGTAGCAAGGTGGCCTTCACCCGACCTGGCTTCGAGTACGATCAGGCCCGTCTGGCCACCCATGACCTGAGCCAGCTGCTGCCGCCAGAGCAACTGCAGGCGATCAACGCCACGCCGCGTATCTGCCCGCAAGGCGAACTGGCGGACTGGCCACAGCGTCTGGATCTGCTGGAGCATGCCCGGCTGAGTAGTCTGCTGCTGGAACAAGGGCCGCTGCCGGGGGGTGATGGCATCAACCCGCACGTGGCGGACTGGTGGGCGGTTCGCTCTGGACAGCCCTCACGCCTGCATCTCTGCGCGGTGCTGCAGAAGCAGACGCCGTTCCGCGCTGGCCGCCCCGACCAGCCGTACATCCTGCAGCTGGAGGGAGATAATGAGGACGGCGCACTGCAGTTCTGCCGGCTGGAGGACGATGGCATGCCAGTCCTTCAGGGCAACCTGCTGGCGCAGCCGGAGCTGTATTGCGGCAAGCGCATGCAGCCCTGGGCCTGTATCGACTATCGCCACGAACTGCTGGCACTGGCCGAGCGTTTTGACCTCTCACCCAACCAGTGCGCCCGCCGCTTCGGGCAGGTGCAACTGGCCGAGCCGCAGGACAGCAGCCAGGGCTGGGAATGGCATGAGGTGTTGGGATTTCGGCGGCGTAAGTGATGGATGCAACGCAATCTGTCGCACCCGGACGGTAACTTCACCTTTCCCGCTGGCCTGCGGCCAAAGTCGACGGACAGTCGGCCGGCAAGGCGCTATCTTAGCGGCATCGGCCGGACTGCCGGCCACGCCCTACAGGAGGTTCAATGGCGATTCCCCTATCCCCGGATGCCAGTGCATTGCGCGCCGCTATCCATGCCTTCATCAATACACGTCTGCAGGACAAGCTCGATAAGCTCAAGCCCGACGAGCACGAGCAGCGGGCGAAGCTGCTGGAAGAGCACCGGCCGGCCGTCTGGCTGGAAAGTGCGGCAAAGCGGGTCAGCCAGATCCAGCTTGCCACCCACACCCTCAAGCCCATCCATCCCGACGCCCGGGGCAGCAACCTGCATGTACGCAGCAGCGAACCGGAGATGGTCGGGCTGGTCTCGTCGCGCATCCTGCAGACCCCGGATGACGATGTGGTGGGCAACGCCGCGGCACTGGATGTGTACAAGCTGCTGAAGGTCGAGCATGCCGGCCAGAGCCTGCTGCAGCGCGTGCTGGCCGATGACCCGCAGGTAGCGGCGGCACTGTCGGACGACCCGGCGCAGGGCGCAGCCTGGCAGGCGGCCTTTGCCGGCATCGTCGCTAGCAAGGGTGAGCCGGCTTCGCACACCCTGGCCCGCCAGCTGTATTTCCCGCTTGAAGATGGCGGCTATCACCTGCTGGCTCCGCTGTTTCCCACCAGCCTGATCCATCGCCTGCAGCGCACGCTGCGCAACGACCGTTTCGGCGATGCGGCGAAGGCTGCCCGCGAGGCACGCAAGGATGGCGCAAGCTGGCCGCATGGCTACTGCGAATACCCGGACATGGCAATCCAGAAGTTCGGCGGCACCAAGCCGCAGAACATCAGCCAGCTCAATAGCGAACGCTATGGCGAGAACTGGTTGCTGGCCGCGCTGCCGCCGCAGTGGCAATCGGCGGATATGCGGCTGCCGCTGGGCGTGAGTTCGGTGTTTGACCGCGCCTTCGGCGGCCAGCGGCAGGTACGTGAGCTGACCAGCGGGCTGCGTGAGTTTCTGCAGGGCACCGAGCGTAACAACGTGCATATCCGCCATAAGCGCGCGGCGATGGTTGCGGCGATCTGCGATGAGCTGCTGCAGTACGCCGCCCGCCTGCAGGCGCTGGAGCCGGGCTGGAGCGAGCGGGGCGACTGCCTGCTGCATCCTGCCGAGCGTCGCTGGCTCGATCCGCGCCACCCGCAAGGGGCAGTATCCGACTGGCAGCAGCAGGTCAGCCATCGCTTCGGCAACTGGCTGAACCATGTGTTGAGCAACGACAAGCTGCGGCTGGATGAAGATGCCCATGCCCAGTGGAAGCGCGATCTGCTGGGTGAGCTGCAACTGCTGCGCGAGGTGCTCGACGATGAAGCATGAAGCCCTGTTGCTGCTGCCGCACCTGCGGGTGCAGAACGCCAACGCCATCGCCGGACCGCTGAGCTGGGGCTTTCCGGCTGTCACCGCCTTCACCGGCTTCGTGCATGCGCTGCAGCGCCGCCTGCAGGCGGATGGGCTGGAGATCGCGCTGGATGGCGTGGCCATCGTCTGCCACCACTTCGAGGCGCAGACCTCCCTGCCGGCCGGCAAGCGCACCCATGTCTTTCACCTGACCCGCAACCCGGTGAATGCCGACGGCAGCACCGCCGCCATCGTCGAGGAAGGCCGGGCGCATCTTGAGGTCAGCCTGCTGATCGGGATGCGCGGCGCGGACATTCCGGATACCGAAGAAGTACAGCAGGAGTTCGCCGCCTTCATGCTCGACATGGCGCTGGGCATGCGGCTGGCCGGCGGCAGCCTGCTGCCGGGGCCGGGGCAATATCCGCAGCTGCTGCGGCGCACTGGCCCGCCGGAGGAGCAGGCGCAGCAACTGCGCCGCCTGCGCCGCCGTCTGCTGCCGGGCTTTGCGCTGGTCGGTCGCCGCGATCTGCTGGCTGAGCACACCGCGCAACTGCAGGCCGCAGACCCACAGGTCGATACCCTGGATGCCCTGCTGGATCTGACCCGCATGAACATCGACCCGCCAAAGGCCGATGCGGAGCCCGGCAGCCCGGTCGCCGGCTGGCATGTGCGCCCGCGTGGCGGCTGGCTGGTACCGATTCCGGTCGGCTACCGCGCCCTTGGTGACGTGCAGCCTGCCGGCAGCGTGCGCAACGCGCGCGACCGCGACACGCCGTTCTGCTTCGTCGAAAGCCTGTACAGCCTGGGGCAGTGGCTCAGCCCGCACCGGGTACGCGATCTCTCCGAACTGTTCTGGTACCACCGCGCCGATACCGATGCCGGTCTGTACCTGTGCGAAACCACCGATTACCTGCCACAAGACTCCGAATAAGGACATCCGTCATGGCCAAGAAAGACCTGAAAACTGCTTCCGTCCTCGCCTTCGAGCGCAAGCTCGATCCGTCCGATGCCCTGCTGTACGCCGGTCGCTGGGAGCAGCGCGATAACGCCGCCAGCTGGCAGCCGGTCGCCGTGCAGACCAAGTCGGTGCGCGGCACCATCTCCAATCGCCTGAAGGCCAAGGATGCTGATCCGGCCAAGCTGGACGCGTCGATCCAGTCGCCCAACCTGCAGACCGTGGATGTCGCCAGCCTGCCGGCCGACTGCGACAGCCTGCAGCTGCGCTTCACCCTGCGTGTGCTCGGCGGTGCCGGCACGCCGAACGCCTGCAACGACGCCGACTATCAGGCCGCGCTGCTAGCCACCATCGCCCAGTACGGCAGCTTCGACGTGCTGGCGCACCGCTACGCCGTCAACCTGGCCAACGGCCGCTTCCTGTGGCGCAACCGCGTGGGGGCCGAGTCGGTGGTGGTGCGCGTCAGCCGCCTGCGTGATGGTCAGGCTGCACAGCGCTGGGACTTCGATGCGCTGCAGATCGGCCTGCGCGAGTTTCCGCATACCGCCGATCTGGATGCGCTGGCCGCTGTGATCGCCGAAGGCCTGAGCGGCAGCGGCCACGTACTGCTGGAAGTGACGGCCTGGGTGCGGATTGGGGCCGGGCAGGAGGTGTTCCCGTCGCAGGAGCTGATCCTCGACCGGGGCGACAAGAAGGGCCAGAAGAGCAAGACCCTGTACGCCGTGCGCGACGTCGCCGCCATCCACTCGCAGAAGATCGGCAACGCGCTGCGCACCATCGACACCTGGTACGAAGGCGCTGGCGAGCTGGGGCCGATTGCGGTGGAGCCCTACGGCTCGGTGACTTCGCAGGGCAAGGCCTACCGCCAGCCGAAGCAGAAGCAGGACTTCTATAACCTGCTGGACAACTGGGTGCTCAAGGGTGAGGCCCCGGCGCTGGAGCAGCAGCACTTCGTGATGGCCTGCCTGATCCGTGGCGGCGTGTTCGGGGACGCGGAAAAATGAGCCACGACCACTATCTGGACATCCACCTGCTGCCTGATCCGGAGTTCGCGCCGGATCAGCTGCTGCGGGCGCTGTTCGGCAAGCTGCACCGTGCGCTGGTACAGCTCGGCGACGGTTCGGTGGGCATCAGCCTGCCGGGCCACAGCGTACGCGGCACCGGCAGCCATCTGCGCCTGCATGGCAGCCTGAGTGCACTGACCCAGCTGCAGGCGCTCGACTGGCTGACCGGCATGCGCGACCACATCCGCCTCGGCGAACTGGCGATGGTGCCGGCCGGCTGCCAACATCGGGTCGTGCGCCGGGTTCAGGTGGACAGCAACCCCGAACGCCAGCGCCGCCGACTGATGAAGCGCCAGGGCCTCGACGAGGCCGCCGCCCGCCAGCGCATCCCTGACAGCGCCATGCAACTGACCCGCCTGCCCTGGGTGGAAATGCGCAGCCAGAGCAGCGGCCAGCGTTTCCGTCTCTTCATCGAGCACGGCCCACTGCAGGACACAGCCACCCGCGGTCACTTCAGCAGCTACGGCCTTAGCGCCAGCACCACCGTCCCCTGGTTCTGACCCTTTTTTCCGTGGCCCGCGCAGGGCCACGGAAAATCAATGGGTTACGTGCGACGCGAAAAAAAGGGTCAATCACAAAAACTTCCCGGTTGTTCTTTAAAAATCAAACGGTTAGCCTCGAAAAGCTGTAGTTCACTGCCGGATAGGCAGCTCAGAAATCGGCAGATGTCATCCCCCACGTTGTGGCTGCGTTCACTGCCGGATAGGCAGCTCAGAAATGTCCACAATAACTGGCGTGCGCGAAGTGGTAGTTCACTGCCGGATAGGCAGCTCAGAAATGAGTGCCAACCCGCAGCACCCCGCGAAGCGCGTTCACTGCCGGATAGGCAGCTCAGAAAAGTGCCACCATTAGCTACAGACAGATCAGTGCGTTCACTGCCGGATAGGCAGCTCAGAAAAATACGGACGGTATCTTTATCGATCATCAGTAGTTCACTGCCGGATAGGCAGCTCAGTAACGAAAACGTCACAAATGCGCCGGCGACCATCG
>CAZFFB010000075.1:0-8212 GCA_964517735.1 uncultured Pseudomonas sp. | reverse complement strand
TCGCCGAAGTACTGCACGAGGTTGAAGGTGAAGGAGTCGTAGTTGTCGATCATCAAGAGCATGGTTCAGTCCTTCACTCGGCACTCTGTTCGGCCAGGGCCACCGCGCGGAACATCGCGCGGCGCTTGTTGAGGGTTTCTTCCCATTCCAGATCCGGCTGCGAGTCGGCGACGATGCCGGCGCCCGCCTGCACGTGCAGCTCGCCATCTTTGATCACCGCGGTGCGGATGGCGATGGCGGTGTCCATGTTGCCGTTCCACGCCCAGTAGCCGACCGCGCCGCCATAGACGCCGCGCTTGACCGGCTCCAGCTCGTCGATGATCTCCATCGCGCGGACCTTCGGCGCGCCGGACAGGGTGCCGGCCGGCAGGATGGCGCGCAGCGCGTCCATCGCCGACAGCTCCGGCCTGAGCTGGCCAGTGACGTTGGAGACGATGTGCATGACGTTGGAGTAGCGCTCGATGACCATCTGCTCGGTGACCTTCACCGAGCCGGTGGCGGAGACGCGGCCGACGTCGTTGCGGCCCAGGTCGATCAACATCAGGTGCTCGGCCAGCTCCTTGGTGTCGGACAGCAGGTCCTTCTCCAGCGCCAGATCGGTTTCCTCGCTGGCCCCGCGCGGGCGGGTGCCGGCGATGGGGCGCACGGTGACCAGGCCGTCCTCGACGCGCACCAGCACCTCCGGGGAGGAGCCGACCACATGGAAGTCGCCGAAGTTGAAGAAGTACATGTATGGCGTCGGGTTGATGGTGCGCAGCGCGCGGTACAGATCGATCGGTGCGGCCTTGAAGGGGATCGACATGCGCTGGGAGATCACCACCTGCATGCAGTCGCCGGCGAGGATGTATTCCTTGATGGCGCGCACCGCACCCTCGAAGTCATCGCGGCTGAAGCTGGAGCGGAACGCCGGCTCCGCACCGAGCGGCGCGGCCAGATCGACGCCCAGGCGCGGGGTGATTGGCTGGCGCAGGCGCGCAATCAGCGCGTCGAGGCGAGCGAGACCGGCTTCAAAGGCACCCGCCTCGCTCGGATCGGCGAGGACGATGGCGTGCAGCTTGCCGGCCAGGTTGTCGAACACCACCACGGCATCGGAGACCATCAGCAGGATGTCCGGGGTGCCCAGCGGATCGGGATTCGGGCACTCGCCCAGGCGCTGCTCGACGTAGCGCACGCTGTCGTAGCCGAAGTAGCCGACCAGCCCGCCGTTGAAGCGCGGCAGGCCAGGGAGGGTCGGTACCTTGTAGCGCGCCTTGAACTGCTCGACGAAGGCCAGCGGATCGGCACAGTCGTGGCGCTCGGTCTCGATGCCATCCACCGTCACCCACGCCTCATGGCCGTGCACGCGCAGCACGCTGCGCCCCGGCAGGCCGATGATCGAGTAGCGCCCCCACTTCTCGCCGCCCTGCACCGATTCGAGCAGGTAGGAGTTGGGCGCGTCGGCCAGCTTCAGGTAGATGGACAGCGGGGTGTCGAAGTCGGCGAGGGTTTCGCGGGCGAGCGGAATGCGGTTGTAGCCGGCAGCGGCCAAACGCAGGAATTCTTCATGGGTCATGATCAGCCTCGGGGCCTGGAAAACGGTCGGGATGCAAAGCGTGCCGGCGAGCCGGCCAGGGACGATGTCAGGCGCGCCAGCGCCAGCGGGCCAGAGCCTTGATGACCTTCATCCACAGTTTGCAGGTGACCACCACGATCTGATCTCTTCGGCGGGGCTTGAATACGTGCAGGCACACTAGCGCAGGCCCTCGGGGGACGCAACCAACTGGCGCAGGTCGTCGATCACCCGCGCCGGGTTTTCCAGGGCGATCGGCTCGCCGTGGTTGTAGCCGTAGCTCAGCGCCACGCAGGTCACCCCGGCGGCATGCGCAGCGCGCACGTCGTTGCGCGAGTCGCCGACGAACAGCGCCTCGTCCGCCGCTACGCCGGCCTTGTCCATCACCCAGTGCAGCGCGGCCGGATCGGGCTTCTGCTGTGGCAGGGTGTCGCCGCCGACCAGCCACTGGAAGTAGCCATCCAGCCCCTGCTCGGCGAGCAGCTCGGGCAAAAAGCGCTGCGGCTTGTTGGTGATCAGCGCCAGCGCCACGCCCCGCTCGCGCAGCCAGTCGAGGGTCTCGCGTACGCCGGGATAGACGCGGGTCAGTGCATGGCTGCCGGCGTAGGCGTCCATGAACAGCGCCAGCGCCTGCTCGGCCAGCGCCGCGTCGACGCCGTCATGCTCGAGGCCGCCGGCCAGCGCGCGGCGCACCAGCACCCGCGCGCCGTTGCCGACCCACAGGCGCACCTGCTCGAGGCCGGCCGGCTCGCGGCCGAGGGCGGCGAGCATGCGATCGATTGCGGCGGCCAGGTCCGGCACCGAGTCGACCAGGGTGCCGTCCAGATCGAACATCACCAGGCGCGGCAGGCGGCCGGCGAACAGCTCCTGGAGCAGGTTCAGGCGCGCCACCGTCATGCACGAACCTGGGCCAGCTCGGCACGCATCGCGGCGATCACCGCCTGATAATCCGGCTGGCCGAAGATCGCCGAACCGGCGACGAAGGTGTCGGCACCGGCCTCGGCGATCGCGCGGATGTTCTGCACGTTGACCCCGCCGTCGATCTCCAGGCGGATCGCACGGCCCGAGGCGTCGATCAGCGCGCGCGCCTCGCGCAGCTTGTCGAGGGTGGCGGGGATGAACTTCTGCCCGCCAAAGCCCGGGTTGACGCTCATCAAGAGGATCATGTCGACCGTGTCCATCACGTACTGCAGCACCTCCAGCGGGGTGGCCGGGTTGAACACCAGGCCGGCCTTGCAACCGCCGTCGCGGATCAGCTGCAGCGAGCGGTCGATGTGCTCGCTGGCCTCGGGGTGGAAGGTGATGTAGCTGGCGCCGGCCTCGATGAAGTCGCCGATGATCCGGTCGACCGGCTTGACCATCAGGTGCGCATCGATCGGCGCGGTGATGCCGTACTTGCGCAGGGCGCTGCAGACCATCGGGCCGATGGTCAGGTTGGGCACGTAGTGGTTGTCCATCACATCGAAGTGGACGATGTCGGCGCCGGCGGCGAGGACGTTGTCCACTTCCTCGCCCAGGCGGGCGAAGTCGGCGGAGAGGATCGACGGGGCGATGGCGAAGGGCTGCATGGAAACCTCGGCAGGAACGGCAGGCGGAAAGCCGCGGATTGTAACCCGCCCGGCGTCAGCCGCGCGCCGCCAGGCGGCGCTCGACTTCGGCAAGGCGCTCGACAGTGCCGACATCCACCCACTGGCCGCGGTAGTGCTCGGCGCTCACCGCATCGCGCTCCATCGCTCCGACCAGCAGCGGCGCCAGCTTGAAGGCGCCCGGGCGGCAGCCGGCGAACAGTGCCGGATCGAGCACGGCGATGCCGCTGTAGGTCAGGCCGGGCTGCTCGCCACGCGGGCGGGCGCGGTCTGCCTCGAGGCGGAAGTCGCCGGCAGGGTGGTGCGCGGGGTTGTCGACCAGCACCAGATGGGCCAGGCCCTCGAGCGGGCGGCGCAGCGCGGCGAACGGGTAGTCGCACCAGACATCGCCGTTGACCAGCAGGAAGGGAGCCGCGCCGAGCAGCGGCAGGGCGCGCTGGATGCCGCCGCCGGTCTCCAGCGGTTCGCCCTCGGCCGACCAGGCGATGGACACGCCAAGGTGCGCGCCGTCGCCAAGGTGCGCCTCGAGCTGCTCGCCCAGCCAGGCGTGGTTGATCACCAGTTCGCGGAAACCGGCGGCGGCCAGGGCACGGATGTGATGCTCGATCAGCGGCATGCCGCCGACCGGCAGCAGCGGCTTGGGCGTGTGCAGGGTCAGCGGGCGCATCCGTTCGCCCTTGCCGGCGGCGAGGATCATCGCCTTCATGCCGCAGGCTCCCCGGGCAGGCTGGCGAGCAGCTCGCCCAGTTCCGCCAGTTCGGGGCGGCGGGCAATGACCTCATCGAGATAGGCGAAGAAGCGCGGCACATCGCCAAGGTACTTCGGCTTGCCGTCGCGGTGGCAGATCCGCGCGAAGATGCCGATCACCTTGAGGTGGCGCTGCACGCCCATCAGGTCGCAGGCTTGCTGGAACGCCGCGAAGGATTCCGGCAGCGGGATGCCGGCGTCCTGCGCCAGCTGCCAGTAGCGCTGCAGCCAGGCATCGACGCGATCTTGCGGCCAGCTGAGGAAGGCGTCCTTGAACAGGCAGGTGACGTCGTAGCTGACCGGACCGAACAGCGCATCCTGAAAATCCAGCACGCCGGGGTTGGGGGTGCTGAGCATCAGGTTGCGCGGCATGTAGTCGCGATGCACCAGCACCCGCGGCTGGGCCAGGGCGCTGTCGACCAGCCGCGCGCAGATGCGCTCCCAGGCGGCCAGCGCCGCACCCTCCAGGGTCACGCCGAGGTGGCGGGCCAGGTACCAGTCGGGGAACAGCTGCAGCTCGCGATGCAGCACGGCAGCGTCGTAGTCCGGCAGCAGGCCCTCGACCGGCAGGCGCTGGAAGGCTACCAGCGCCCGGAGCGCGTCCTCGAACAGCGCATCGGCATTGTCCGTGTCGAGCACGTCCAGATAGGTCTGGCGGCCGAGGTCGGGCAGCAGCAGGTAGCCGCGCTCCAGATCGGCGGCGAGGATCTGCGGCACATGCACGCCCGCGGCCGCCAGCAGTCCGGCGACCCTGACGAAGGGGCGGCAGTCTTCCTGGGGCGGCGGTGCGTCCATGACGATCAGGCTGCGCCCGCCATCCTCCCAGCGGAAGTAGCGGCGGAAGCTAGCATCGCTGCTGGCCGGCGTCAGGCGCGCCGCGCCGGGCAGCGCCCAGCCGCGCGCCGCGCAGACCACCGGCAGGCACTCCTCAAGCCAGGCCTTCAGGCCTTCCAATCGTGCATCCACGGACATTGCCGAGCTCCCCCTCATCTATAGCCGTTGCATCGGGCATTGTTTTATCATCCGGCATCTTACTCCAGCCCACCGCCAGGCGTGCGGCCGCAGAGGCTGTTGGCGCACAGGAAGTCCGGACATCAACAAGATGGCACTCAATCCCCCCCTGTTTCGCAGAAAATTTCCCCTTCTGGTCACTGGCAGCCTGCTGGCGCTGGTCGCTGCACCGCAGCTGCTGGCCGCCGAGCAGTTCGACTGCCGGGTTGGCGCCGAGGGTGGCTGGGCCTGCGCACCGCGCACCAGCGCCGCTGCCCTGCCCCCGCGCCCGCAACCGGCCAGCAGCACCGCGCGCAGCATTCCGGCAGCTGTAGCCGACAAGACGGCCGCAACGGCTGCCGCTGCGCCCGCCGCACCCGCACCTGCACCGCGTGTGGCCGCGACGCTCCCGGCCCGTCCGGATACGGCCACCGCCACGGGGATACCCGAGCCCGTGCAGCGCAGCGCCGACTACAGCTACCTCGACTGGGTGCCCCGCGAGCGCCTGAACGCCGAGCAGCTGGCGGAAATCGCGCCCTACTGTGCCGGCAGCTATGTCGAGCCGGAGCGTCCGGGACGCGCTGAGGGCGCCTCCGCCGAGCAGTCCCCGACCTTTGTTTCGGCGCGGGTATCGCGCTACGACCAGCAGCGCGAGCTCGCCACGCTGGCCGGTGAGGTGGTGCTGCGCCAGGGCAGCCTGCAGGCACAGGCCGATGAAGTCAGCCTCGACCAGCCCAGCAACCGCGGCACCCTGAGCGGCAATGTGCGCCTGCGCGACAGGGGCCTGCTGGTGGTCGGCGACAGCGCCTATGTGCAGCTGGACAGCGGCGAGGCGCGCATCGACAACGCCGAATATGTGGTGCACAGCGCCCGGGCGCGGGGCGAGGCCCTGTACGTCAAGCGCGAGGAAGATGCGGTGATCCGCCTCAAGGACGGCACCTACACCCGCTGCGAACCAGGCAGCAACACCTGGCAGCTCAAGGGCAACAACGTCACCCTCAACCCGGAAACCGGCTTTGGCAGCGCGACCAACGTCACCCTGCGGGTCAAGGACATTCCGGTCTTCTACACCCCGTACCTCTACTTCCCGATCGACGATCGCCGCCAGTCCGGCTTCCTCGCACCGAGCATCTCGACCTCCGAGGACAATGGCCTTGAGCTGACCACCCCCTACTACTTCAACCTGGCGCCCAACTACGATGCGACCCTCTATCCGCGACTGATGAGCGAGCGCGGTCTGCTGATGGAGGGCGAGCTGCGTTACCTGACCCAGAGCAGCGAGGGCAAGCTGGGCGCCGCCTGGCTGGATGACCAGGAAACCGAGCGCAAGGACCAGCCCAAGTACCGCGACCAGCGCTACCTGTACAACCTGCAGCACCGTGGCGGCCTGGATTCGCGCTGGCTGGGAGAGGTCGACTACACCGACCTCAGCGACCCCTACTACTTCCAGGACCTTGGCAGCGAGCTGGACGTGCGCCGTGGTATTGCCGTCGACCAGCGCGCCGGCCTCAGCTATCGCGGCGACAGCTACACCGCGCGCCTCAACGTGCACGCCTACGAGATGGCCTCGGTCACCGATGTCACGCCCTACGATCGCCTGCCGCAGTTCATGCTCGATGGCAGCCGCGCCCTGCACTCGAGCGGTCTGCGCCTCGACTATCAGGGCGAGGTGGTGCGTTTTGAGCGCAATCTCGACGAATACGCCTTCCGCGGCACCCAGAGCCCGGACAGCCTGCTGACCGGCATGAGCCGGGCCAACGGCGATCGCGTCCACCTGCAGCCGGGCCTGAGCCTGCCACTGAACGCCAGCTGGGGCTACCTGACCCCGGCGGTAAAGTTCGCCTGGACCCGCTACGACCTGTCGCTGGACAGCATCGGTCGCAACACCCTGGCCCCCGGCCAGACCTACCGTGACCGCCAGAACCGCTCGCTGGCCCTCTACAGCCTCGACTCCGGCCTGTACTTCGATCGCGACACCCGCCTGTTCGGCCGCGCCGCCCGCCAGACCCTCGAACCGCGTGCCTTCTACCTGCGCGTCCCCTATGAGCGCCAGGACGACCTGCCGGTCTTTGACACCGGCGAGAACACCTTCAGCTATGCCGCGCTGTTCCGTGACAACCGTTTCACCGGCAATGATCGCATCGGTGATGAAAACCGCCTGTCACTGGGGGTGACCAGCCGCTGGCTGGAAGACAACGGCTTCGAGCGTCAGCGCCTGTCCATCGGCCAGGCCCTGCACTTTGCCGATCGCAAGGTCCAGCTGCCGGGCGTCGAGATGCGGGAAACCGCCTCCACCTCGCCGCTGGCCAGCGAATACCTGTACCGCTTCAACCGCGACTGGCGCCTGTCCTCGGCTCTCAACTGGGACACCGACAGCAGCACCACCCGCTCCGGCAACCTGATGTTCCACTATCAGCCCGAAGCCACGCCAGGCAAGGTAATCAACGCCGGCTACCGCTACCGCAACGACACCCGCCGCTTCAACCCGCGTACCGGCCGCTTCGAGTTCGCGGGCGAGGAGTACAAGGTCGAGCAGAGCGATCTGTCGACCATCTGGCCGCTGGCTCCGCAGTGGAGCGCCATCGCCCGCTGGCAGTACGACTACAACCGCAGCCGTACCCTGGAAGCCTTCGGCGGCTTCGAATACGACAGCTGCTGCTGGAAGCTGCGTCTCATCAATCGCTACTGGATCGAGAACGACGAATTCGATCTGACCCGCCAGGATGACGCCGACCGCGGCATCTTCCTGCAGATCGTCCTCAAGGGACTCGGTGGCGTCGTCGGCAACAAGGTCGACAGCTTCCTCGATCAAGGCATCCAAGGTTACCGCGAACGTGAAGATCAAGCTTTCTGACTGCCTGCGCCCCCTGGCGCTGAGTACCCTGCTGCTGTGCGGCATGGCCCATGCCGAACTGCGTCCGCTGGACCGGGTCGTGGCCATCGTCGACAACGACGTGATCATGTACAGCCAGCTGCAGCGACGCCTCGATGAAGTGCGCCAGAACATCACCGGGCGTGGCGGCGAACTGCCGCCCGAGCAGGAACTGACCGCCCAGGTGCTCGATCGCCTGATCGTCGAAAACCTGCAGCTGCAGCTGGGCGAGCGCACCGGCATCCGGGTCAGCGATGAGGAACTCGAGCAGGCGATGAAAACCATCGCCCAGCGCAACAACCTGAGTCTGGCCCAGTTCCAGGCCACCCTCGAGCGGGACGGCCTGTCCTACCAGAACGCCCGCGAGCAAGTGCGCCGCGAGCTGATCATCAGCCGGGTGCGTCAGCGCCGCATCGCCGAGCGCGTGCAGGTCAGCGAGCAGGAAGTGCAGAACTTCCTCGCCTCCGA
>CAZFFB010000074.1:0-8348 GCA_964517735.1 uncultured Pseudomonas sp. | reverse complement strand
AGTCGTACTTGGCGGCGTCGCCGTAGGGCGCCATGCCCATCACCTTGAACTCGCCATCGAGCATCTCGAAGCCGAGGAATTCGGTGATTGCACCGTACAGGCCACCGAGCGAATCCGGGTCGTAGAACTCCTTGATCTTGTGGATCTTGCCGTTCTCGCCCCAGCCGAAGAAGGTGGTGGCGTACTCGCCCTTGCCGTCGATGCCCATGATCGCGGTCTTCTCGCTGAAGCCTGAGCAGTGGTAGGCGCTGGAGGCGTGCGCCAGGTGGTGTTCGACCGGCTCGATCTTGACCTTCTTCAGGTCGAAGCCAAGCTGCTGCAGGCACCACTGGATGCGCTTCTTGTAGCGGTAGTAGCGGCGGTTGCCGAACAGGATGGCATCGAGGGCGCGGTCCGGGGCGTAGGCGTAGCGCTTGGCGTACTGCCAGCGCGCCTTCTCGAAGATGCTGATCGGCGCGAAGGGAATAGCCACCACGTCGACGTCGGCGGGCTTGATGCCGGCCTGCTCCAGGCAGAACTTGGCCGACTCGTAGGGCATGCGGTTCTTGGCGTGCTTGTCGCGCACGAAGCGCTCCTCTTCGACGGCAGCGATCAGCGTGCCGTCGATGTACAGCGCAGCCGACGGATCATGGCTGAGGGCGCCGGAAAGGCCGAGTACGGTCAGTGCCACAGATGTATCCCTCTATCTATTCAGGGCAGGCGCCGGGCGCCTGCGGTAAACGTTCGTCGAGCAACCGGTAGAGGCTAGGGTGGTCTGCTGGATCAACCGCCCCCAGCTCCGCACACGACTGCATGCCATGTAGGGCGGCGAGTATATCCTCACCCGTTACAGGTCCGGTAATCACCTGAATGCGGCCACACAGCCCGAAGTATCACTTCTCGCTCGCTGCCAGCCTGAGCAGTTGGCAAGAGTCAACGCGCATCGAGAGCCTCCAGCAGGCTGGGTTTCAAGCGCTGGGCCAGCCACTGTGTGCCACCCAACGACAGGTGATCATCATCGCGATAGAGCAACATGCCATCGGCCTTACCGCTGCAACGCTGTCCATCACACAGAAACGGTTGCGGGTCGAGCTGCACGACCTGCGGATATCGCTGCAAAATCTTTTCGAGCACCGGCAAATATTCATCTGTCCGATCATCAACGAGGGTACGTTCGACATCGCAACTGGGGCGCGGCACGCGGCTGACGAACCGATTCGGCGACCAGCTGACGCACTCGCGCGCATTGAAGGGCAACTCCGGCACAGCATGCAGAAAGACCACTCGCTTGCCAGCATCCAGCAGGCGACGCAAGGTTTCGTCAAGTCCGAGGGCAAAGACCTCGGCACGCGGAAGATCCTGAGCCTGCGGATAATCGGGTAGTGCCAGACGCTCGTCATTGACATAGCCAGGCGGGTCCTTGAGTTCACGGCCCGTGATATAGGCCATCCAGCGCCCACCCAGAAAAACCGTGTGGATATCAGGTCTTCCGGCGATATAGTCTATTACTGGGTTGTTAAAGCTCTTGCAGTCGATCGTCTGTGTACCTTTAAGGATTACGACACCATGAAGCGGACTGCAGGCTCCCCGAGAGAGCTGCATAAGATTGATGCCCTGCTCGCCCAAAACGCTACTCAGCCCCCAGTAATAGTGATTGGCATGACTGTCACCGATGATAACTGCCCCGGCCTGGCGCTGTGGATCACCGATCAGGCAGCCCAACTCGATACCCTCACCGATCTTGACCCTGCAACTATCCGAAGCGCGCATTTCCTCGCCCCACTCGAGCGCCTTGGCTTCGGCGGCAGCCTGAGCATCCTTGAGTCGGAAATTCAGTCCATCGCGCAAATAGATGTTTGTCGAAAGGCCAGCAACGACTGCTGTCACGCCAAGAACTGCCATGACCGAGCGTAGGCCAGTTCCGCGCCGCACCGGCTTTTCGATCAGATGGTAACTGAGGGTGGCGAGCAGCGCGGCCAGCAGCAGAACCCCGGCCAGGAGACTAGCTGACGCTTCCTCGCCATGAAGAACCCAGACGAGCGACAGCAGTGGCCAGTGCCAGAGATAGAGCGGAAAGCTGATCAGGCCAACGGCGACCATCGGCTTGCGTGACAGGATGAGGCTACTGGAGAAGGAGAGCTCACCTGCTGCGATCAGCAGTACCGTGCCAAGCACCGGGAGGGTGGCCCACCAGCCAGGGAAGGCCCTGCTCTTGTCGACCACGAACAGGGCCAGCACGATCAGCAACAACCCTAACAGTCCTGCACCATTGGCCAGCCGCCCACCTGCGGCGAACAGAGGACCGTGATAGCGCAGCCGCCAGGCCAGTATGGCGCCGGCCAGCATCTCCCAGGCCCGACTTGGCAGGAGGAAGTAGCCTGCCGAGCCCGATGCGGAAGTCATAGCGATGTTGGCGGCGAACGACAGGGTGAAGACCAGTACGGCCGCGCCCAGGAATGACAGCCTCTTGCGCAGCACCAGAGTGAGGATGAGCGGCCAAAAGATGTAGAACTGCTCCTCTACCCCCAGGGACCACAGGTGCAGAAAGGGCTTGAGGTGGGCCGCACTGTCGAAGTAGCCGGACTCCTGCCAGAGCACGATGTTCGACACGAAGCCAATTCCGGCTAAGGCATGCTTGGCCAGTTGCGCATATTCGTCGGGTAGCAGGACAGACCAGCCAATCACCATGATGGAGGCGATCATCGCCAGCAGCGGCGGCACGATCCGACGGATACGACGAGCATAAAATTCCGCGATGCTGAAGCGGCCTTCATCGGCGGATTTCATGATGATCGAGGAAATCAGATAGCCTGATATCACGAAGAAGATGTCCACCCCGACAAAGCCTCCCGGCAGCGCTGCCGGGAAGGCGTGAAAGATGAGGACGGATAGAACCGCAATCGCGCGCAGCCCATCGATATCCGGTCGATAGGCAACATGGCTGTTAAGGTGCATCAGCAGATCCTGTCTCGCTGGGTCTGGTGGAGATGAGAGTTACTCGAGCGCATGATTTCGGGAATCCGCAGTCTCGCCTGCATACGTCATGAGCAAGGTCAGAGCCACAGATGTATCCCTCTATCCTATTCAGGGCAGGTGCCGGGCACCTGCGGTAAACGTTCGTCAAGCAACCGGTACAGGCTGGAGCCGGCCGGCCAGTTGCGCAGAAAGCGGGCGCGGTCCTTGGCGTAGGCGCGGGCGAAGCGGTGCGGGCAGCGGTGCTGGCGCATGGCGTCGAGGTCGATCAGTGCCCAGTGGCCGTCCTGCCAGAGCAGGTTGGTGCCCTTGAGGTCGCCATGCCCGATGCGTTCGCGCAGCAGCGCGGCGAACAGACGCTCCAGCGCCAGCAGCTCGGCCTCGGGCGGCGTGCCCTGCACATGGGCGGCAAAGCGGGTGAGTATATCCTCTCCGCCGGCATGCTCGGTAATCAGCCAGGCCCGGCCGCGCAGGCCGAAGCGGCGGTTTTCCACTACGGCCAGCGGTTTTGGCGTGGCGATGCCGAGAAAGTCCAGGCGGTTGCCTTCCACCCAGCTGTGCCAGGCGCGGCTCGGCCGCCAGCAGCGCTTCAGCCAGTGCAGAGTGTTCTTGATGTTGTAGCGCTTGATCACCAGTGGCCGGCCATCCAGCTCGATGCGCGCCACGGTGGCGCTGCCGCCACGCTTGAGGGCATACCCCGTGGCGATGGCGGCGTCGGGATCGGCCAGCAGTGGTGCCAGCGCCGCGGCCTGTTCGCGGCGTACCACGCACAGCCCCCGCGCATCGCGACGGGCAGCGAACAGGCTGCAGTCGCGGCCGAGCTTCTTCAGATAGTCCCTGAGCCGCCAGCGGCGCATCCGGGCGACTGGCTCGCGCAGCATGGCGGCCGACAGTGCGCCGCACTGCGGGTTGCCGCGCCGGTAGTCGGCCAGCAGCGCGTCGATGCCGGCATCCAGCTCGGCGGGCAGCTGGGCGAAGAACAGCGCCAGATTGTCGCGCGCTTGCGCAGCGGGCAGTGGCTGGCCGGGGGTGGCCGCGCGGATGCTGCCGGCGTCGATCAGCTGCAAACGGCCGGCCTGGCGCAGCAGGTTGTCAAGGTGCAGATCGTCCTGCCAGAGGCCAGCGGCATGCAGGCGGCCGATCATCTGCAGCGCCTCGCCCAGCAGCTGACGGCGGGCGGGCGCATCGGCGGGCTCGGCGGCCAGCGCCTGCCAGGCGCTGCCCAGGCTCTGCGCGGCGGCCAGAAACTCGAACAGCAGCCAGCCGCCCTCCTCGCTCAGCCCTGCCTCAAGCAGGGCGGGACTTTCCAGGTGCTGCCCGGCGAGCAGCCGGGCGCCGTTGCATTCGCGCGCGTGCTGGCGAGCGGCCTTCGCGCCGACCAGCAACTTGGCCAGCACCCGCTGACCCTGCCAGTGGGCCTCACCCACGTAGCGCTGACCGGGCAGCACGCGCAGCAGGCTGTGCAGGCGCAGGGTACCGCCGGGCAGTTCGATGTCCAGCGGCAGGGCCGGATGACGGCCGGCGTGCTCCAGTTCGTGCAGCTTCATGCGTGCCTACGGTCCCCTGTCACCGGCAGCCCCAGCCACTGCAACCAGTGGTCGAGACGCTCGAATTCATCCAGATAAAAGCCCAGCAGATGATGCCACTCCCGCGCTCCCCAGCAGGTCGCGGTGCTACGCTGCAGGCACCGCAGATCCCGCAGGCGTTCGCGGCGCGCCCAGTACAGCGGGCGGCTGTGCTGCAGATGACACAGGAAGGCTTCAAATCCCTGCGCCTCGGCCCTCAGCAGCAGCGCAGCCGCATCCAGTGCAGCATGGCACAGACGGGCGCTGTGCAGGCTGCGCAGCGTCTCGCCACAGGCCCGCAGCAAGGCACGCTGGCGGCGCGGCTCAAGCTGCGGCCACTGCGCCAGCCAGTCGGTCAGAGGCTGCAGCCGCGCAGGGGACTGCAGCAGCAGCACCGCGCAGACCTGACCATCCAGCAGGCGCTCGGCATGCAGCAGCACCGGCAGTACCGGGACCTGCCGCGCCTGACAGCGGCGGATCTGCGCCCGCTCACGCCCCAGCAGCGCCTCGCCCTGCGGATGACGCAGGCTGCGCCGGCGCACGCCACAGCGGCGCAGCAGCCAGTAGTCGCTGTCCTCGCGGTGGATTGGCAGGCACTGATCGCCCCCGCGCGGCGCATCGGGCCAGAGCGCGGCAAAGTCGCCCAGCCCCTGCGCCTCCAGCCTCAGGCGCGCCAGCGGCTCGATGAAGTCGCTCACTCGCGGCCCTCGAAATAGCCGACGATCTGCCGGATGCAGCGCTTGTCAGCCGGCTGCAGGCGCGACCGGGCGCAGTACTGCAGGTAGAAGCGCAGGCGCTGGCTGCGGCTCAGCACGTACTTGGCCACCTTGTCCAGACAGGCCAGGTCCTTGATGATGCGCCGGCGCAGCAGCGGCCCACACCAGAAACTGCCGGCCGGGCAGTCGATCAGGTAGACCTGCCCGGCAGCATCCACCAGCAGGTTGCGCCACTTCAGGTCGTTGTGGGTGAAGCGATGCTCGTGCAGACAGCGGGTGGCGGCGGCAATCTGCGCACTGACACCCCGGACCCAGTGCGGATCACCCAGGCGCGGATCACGCTGCAGTGGCGCCTGCAGGCTGGCCATCGCCGCCAGATCGCGGGTGCCGGGCAGCTCGCCCGTAATCATCGCCCCGCGCACGAAGCGTCCGGCATGGCGCTCAAGGCCCCAGGCCGCGATCGGTGCCGTGGGAATGCCCCAGCAGGCAAAGCGCTGCAGATTGCGCCATTCCGCCTGGATGCGCGGCGTGCCCAGCCAGCGACGCAGGCCCTTGCCCGCTGCCCGGTAGCGCTTGACGTAATAACGCCGGCCGGCAACCGTCACCCGCAGCACTTCGGAAACCTGATCACTGGCCACCCGCTCGCCCTCAAGGGCAAACACCAGCGCCAGATCGGCAAAGGCCGCGCAGGCGGCGGCCGGCAGTGCGGCATCCAGCTGCCAGGCGCTCATGCACCGGCTCCCGGGGCGTACTTGCGCCGGTAGCGCTCCCGCAGCTTCACCGCCTTGCGCTCCAGCCAGGTCAGCAGGCGCGCTTCGTCCTGCAGCACCTCGCGCAGCGGGCGGCGGAAGTAGCCCGCCAGAAAGCGCAGCCGGTCGCGGCGGGTCAGGCCGATGTCCAGCGCGGAGAAGTACAGCGCGGCCAGGTCCTTGTCGCGCCAGCGGGTCGGCACGCTCGCGCGGGTCTGCGCGCGGTGCAGGTCGATCACCGACAGGCGGAAATCGTCCGCGCTCACCGGCCGGTCGGTGTGCAGCAGGAAGTGGCAGATGTAGCAGTCGCGGTGGTTGACCCCGGCGCGGTGCATGGCGCCGAGCATCGCGGCGACCCGGCGGAGCAGCGCGCGCTTGAGGCGCGGCTCGGGCGGGTGATCGCGCCAGTCGAGGCTGTAGTCCTCGAGGCTGACGGTGGGCGCCAGCTCCTCGGTGACGATGAACGAGTGCTGCGTGGCGGGATTGCTGCCGCGCACGCCGAAGGCCACCGCGGTCATGGTCGGCACGCCGGCTTCGGTCAGGCGCTGGATCGCCGTCCACTCCTGGGCGGCGCCGAGCACCGGGGCCTTGAGGGTCAGCAGGTTCTTGACGATCTCGCCCCAGCCGATGCCGCGATGGATCTTGACGAAGTAGCCGCGCCCGGCCACCTCGGTGCGCAGGGTGCGGCGGCCCTCCAGCTCGCGGTAGACCTGGCCCTGCAGCTGCTCGATCTCGGCGAAGGCGTCGCGGCCAGCCCACAGGCTCTTGAACGGTTCGGCGAGGATCAACTGCATGTGCCCTCCCCGAGGATCACGTCGGCGGCCTTCTGCGGCATCGAGTAGAGATCGGCGGTGTCGGCATAGGCCAAGCCGTTGGCGCTCCAGCGCGCGCGGGCGGCGGCATCGCTGAGCATCTCGGCCAGCACGCGGTTGAACTGTTCCTGGGCGAAGGGTCTCGGCACGACCCGGCCGCCATCGGCGTCGCGGATGTAGTGGGCGTAGCCGCATACGTCGGTGACCAGCACCGGCAGACCGGCGACCAGCGCCTCGAGCAGCACGGTGCCGGTATTCTCGTTGTAGGCCGGGTGGATCAGAAGATCAGCGCCGAGCAGGAAACGCGGGATGTCGCTGCGGCCCTTGAGGATCTGCACCTGCTCGGACAGGCCGAGGGCCTTGACCTGCAGCAGGAATGGTCTGGGGTCGTCCTGGCCGATGGCGATCAGCCGGGTGCGCTGCTTCAGCTCGGCCGGCAGCGCGGCGAGCGCCCTGAGGCTGCGATCCAGACCCTTGGTCTTGAACCCCGAGCCGATCTGCACCAGCAGCAGCTCGTCATCGCTCAGGGCGAATTCGCGGCGAAACTCGGCACGAATCTCGGCGGCGTTGGCCGGTGCGCGGCGGTCCTGGGCGATGCCCGGCGGCAGCCGATGGAAACGCTCGGCCGGGGTGGCGTAGTGCTTGACGAACAGCGGCTGCTGCACCTCGGAGATCATCAGGATCTGGGTCTTCGCTTCGGGGGCGAACACCGCGCGCTCGTATTCGGCGAAGTGCCGGTAGCGCTTGGAAAAGCGGTACAGCGGGTTGCGCAGGGTCTGCGCCTTGTCCTCAAAGCAGCCGTCGGCGGCGTAGTAGACGTCAAGGCCGGGCATCTTGTTGAAGCCGACCACCCGGTCGACCGGATCGCGGGCCAGGTCGGCGGCCAGCCAGGCGCTGAACTTCTCGTTGCGCCGGTGGTTGGACCAGGAGCGGATCCTGGCCACCCGCACGTCGAAGCCGGCGGGCACCTCGCCCTCCCAGATCGGCGTATAGACACGGATGGCGTGGCCACGGCGCTGGCATTCCAGGGCGATGCGCAGAAAATCACGCTGCAGCCCGCCATAGGGGAAGTACTTGTAGAGCACGAAGGCCAGTTGCATCAGGTGACTCTCGCAGGCAGCAGGGTGGCCAGTTCGGCGGCGACCCGGGCCGGATTCAGACGGGTGAAGCACAGCGGCTGCTCGCAGGCCAGGTCGAAGCGCTGGCGATCCTCGCTGCTTGGCGGGTAGCTGCAGCGCTTCTTCAGGCAAGGGGCGCAGGGAAAATCACTGGAAAGATGCCGCTGGCCGCGGCCATAGGCACCGGTGTAGCCCGGGTTGGTCGGGCCATACAGGGAGAGGGTCGGCACATCCAGCGCGGCAGCCAGATGGCCAAGGCCGGTGTCCACCGCCACGCAGGCGCTGGCACCCGCCAGCTCACAGGCGACCCCGGCAAGGTTCAGTTTCGGCAGCACGCTGACCTGCGCCAGCCCCGCAGCGATGCGCTCGGCGCGGGCCTGTTCCTCGGCATTGCCCCACGGCAGGCGGATCGCCCAGCCCTGCCCGGCCAGCTGCT
>CAZFFB010000073.1:0-8351 GCA_964517735.1 uncultured Pseudomonas sp. | reverse complement strand
CGCCCGTGTTGCACACGGAAACGTGCTTCTTGCCGATGGCACAGTTGAAAACGACTTCCTCCAGATAGGCACAGTGCGACTGGGCACTCTCGCCCATGGGTTGGGCGATGGCCGACTGGATGGCAATGGCAGACAGTGCCAGGGTGCCGAAGATTTTCTTCATTTCAAACTCCATTTGATGGATGAGCCGACCGCTTGCAGCAGTGCTCTATGTGGTCAGGATGCCGCATTTTGCTGCGAAAAGCGGCTGACTAGCTATCCGACGAGTCGCTGATTTCCAGCAGGCGACCGAACACCCAGCATGCCAGTAGCAGGGCGATCAGCAGCAGCGGAAAACGGAGCAGCACGATGATCAGCAGCAGGACTGCCAGGCAACCAGCGAGGATGCCGGCAAAGGCGAGCAGTGCCGCCAGCAGACGCAGGATCGCCATGGCGTGTCCTCCAGTGGTTCGCGTGAGGGGCTCACATGTAGCCCAGCTCCACCAGCGATACGCAGCCTTCGTTGCCGACCACGATGTGATCCAGGGTACGCACGCCGACCAGGTTCAGTGCATCCATCAGCTTGTGGGTCAGGTGACGGTCGGCATTGCTTGGCTCCGGATCGCCCGAGGGGTGGTTGTGCACCAGGATCACGGCGGCTGCGTTGTGCTCCAGGGTCAGCTTGACCACTTCCCGCGGGTAGACGCTGGCTCCGTCCAGGGTGCCGCGGAACAGTTCGTGGAAGCCGATCACCCGATGCCGGGTATCGAGCAGCAGCAGGGCGAACACCTCATGCGGGTAGTCCTGCAGCAGGGTTTGCAGGTGGGCGAACACGCTCTGCGGGTCGCTCAGCGGGCGGCCCTTGGCCAGCCGCTTGCGGGCCAGCTGCCGGGCCATGTGCAGGATGTCGGCCTCGGTGACCGGCGATTCCATGACGTAGGTGCCGGGCACTTCGCCGGCTTTGAGCTTGTGGAATTTCATGGTTGGGTTCCTCGAATCGATTCTGTGGGATCAGTTCATTCCCGGGGCGGGTCAGTGCGCTTCGGCTGAGGGGGATTGGCGCTGCATCCGCGCCTCCAGACGCTCGGCCAGGCCGGGCTTGCCGGCTGAGGCAGCGGTTGCGGGAGTGACGCTCTGCCTGCTGGGCTCCTCCTCGGTCACCGGAAAGAACTCCTCGACGATGGCCCCGGTGTCTTCCTCGCTATCCTCGAAAGCGCCGTTGGCGAAGCCTTGCCGGGCGGCCTGATCCAGCGCGGCCTGGTCGAAGCCGGCGTTGCGCCGGGCCTCATCGAGCTGGCGGGCCTGCTCCAGCGCCTCTTCCAGCGTCAGGCCACTGCGTACCGTGATGTCGACGTAGAAGATCGGCGTGCCATGGCTCTGCCGGGTGGACTTGCCGCGCAGGCGCAGCTCCAGCGGCAGGCAGGCCAGTCGGTTGCCGGAGATCGCCTGCAGGTACTGCAACCGGGCCGCCAGGGTGCGGATGCTGTTGAAGCCGGTGGTGCGGAACACGAAGCTGCCGAGCGGATCGTCGTCGCCGATGGCCACGTTGAGCCGTCCGTAGGGCTTGCAGGCGTTGCCCTTGGCCAGCGGGCAGGCATCCGGTGAGGGGCACGGCAGTGATTGCAGCCCCTCGCTGGTCTGGCGGCGGCAGGTTTCGCCATTGCCGACGCACAGCGGCCGTCCGGTGTTGCGGTCGAACAGGCTGTAGTCGGCGCGGAAGTTCAGATCCGGCTCGTTGAACAGCAGCCGGATCGGGATGCTGCGGATCTTGCCGCCCTGTTCCTTGCGCAGCGCTTCGTCGAAGGGGTGTAGCAGCCAGCCGTCGCGGACCTGCACCTGGGAGGTGATGGTGAACTGATCGTCTTTCTCCGGCAGGCGTTTGCCGTTCTTCTCGACGACCTTGCCGATGGAAATTCGTCCGAGTACCGGCGGGGTGATAGCCAGGCCCTTGAGCATGAGGTTCTCCTTGAGCTGAAAACAGAAAAGCCACCCCAGCCGCGAGGGACCGGGGTGGCTCGTTGAGGGGTTGAGTCGGGTTGTTCAGGCGATCAGGAAGCGCCGGCTGCCGGGCTTGATGACGGTGTACTGCGCCTGCAGCTCCGGGTGATCCTGCAGCAGTCGCTTGAGGTCCACGCTCTCGCTGTCCCTGGCCTTCTTCCAGGTCACGCTGCCGGTCTCGAAGGTGGCCTTGGTGGCGTCGCCCATGGCCTGCTGGAGGGTCTGCTTGAGCTGCGCCTCGCGCTTCTCGTGGGTGCTCAGGATCTCGCGCACCGCCTGCAGCTCGGCAAAGGCTGCCGAGAGCGGCGTGTCCTGGCTGAAATCCAGTGTCTCACCGTTGTCCTGCGGGAACAGGGTGCGCAGCGCCTGCTCCGCCGAGGCACTGCCATCCGCCGGTGGTGGCGTGTCGGTGACAACGTACTGCCAGAACTGCTGCTCCAGATGCATCAGCCGAGCGATGAGGAAGTCATCACGCTCGATGCGATGGATCTCGACATGCTGGCCGGCGATCAGCACCGCCACATCGGCGGCCTGCTTGCCGGTGACGGCCAGCTGGTGCATCACCTGCAACTGCACATACTCGGGCACGCCCTCCTTCCAGAGGCGTGCCCCGTTTATGCCGGCGGTCTTGCACTCGAGGATCTGCACGTCATCCGCGCCGATCACCTCGCGGTCGATATTGGCCAGCATCCAGCTGAACTCGGCGGACGGGTGCTGCAGGACGGCATTCACCCGACGCACCCGGTTACCGCTGCGCTTGGTGTAGTGCGCGGCGACAATCGGTTCGAGGATGTTGCCCCAGTAGAGCGGGCTTTCCTCATCCTGGGCATCGGCCTTTGGCAGTGCTGCATCCCGGCCGGTCTTCTCCATCCACAGCTCCAGTTGGGACTTATAGGGGCTCAGGCCCACGGCTGCGGCGGCATCCGAGCTGCCGATACCACGCTTGCGCACAGCCAGCCACTCATCGCGGGGCATGGCCTTGGTCTTGACCAGGCGCAGCGCCGGCCGGGGTTTGGTTGAAGCATTACGGGACTTGATCTGTTCCATGGTGCATTCCTCCAGACGCAAGAACGCCCGGCCAACCGAAGCTGACCGGGCGCTCTCGCAAGGGGTGTGAAAGGGAGTGAGGTGGATGAAGCCGGCTCAGGCCACCAGCCGCAGCGCGGTATCCAGGGCCTTCTGCTTGAGCTGGGCACCCTGACCGAACCAGGCCGAGTCCATGCGGTACTCGTTGCTGCGTGCCCGCCGCTCGTGGTCGACGTACTCGGTGACCGCATTGAGCAGTCCCCAGGCCGTGCCCTGTGCGGATTCCAGGTTGGCCCCACGACCAGCGCCGCCATACAGGCTCTCGACCCGCTTGAGCGCCCGCTCGTTGGGCAGCGCTTCCGGCACGGCGCTGTTGGGCTGGATGTCGCAGAGCACGTCGAGGAAGAAGTTCTTCGCCTCGTGCGGCCGGATCTTGCGCTCGGCCAGGTGCTTCATCCGGTACATGAACTCGTCCCAGCCGGACACCGCGATGCCCAGTTGCCGCTTCACCGCCTGCGCATCGAAGCGGGTGTTGTGCGGCACCTTGATGGCCTGCGGTGCTCCGTCGAGGGCGATGCTCAGGGTGTTGTTGCAGACTACCCGGATGGTGGTCGGGGTCGCCGTAGTGGCCAGGGTGCCGTCGCAGGACGTGGCCAGCAGCAGATAGCCATTGACCTGATCGTTACCCTTGAGCGCCGAGCCCTGTCCGGTACGAGCCAGCGCCCAGAACTTGCGGCCGCCCTTGAGCACGCCCGCTGTTTCCAGCTCGTAGCCGGAGACTTCGGTGAGGTCACGGTAGAACTCCAGTACCTCGCGGGGCTGGACGATCTGGTAGCGGTTGGACACCACCGACAGCGGGGCCTTGGTATCCGAGCGGTACAGCACCTTTTGCTCGGGGAAGGCATGGATGGTGCCCAGGTGACCCTGGGTGTCGGCCATGAAACGCACCGGGCTTTCCTCGATAGTCCAGTTCATGCCGGCTTCACGCTGCCAGACTTCCAGCGGCTGATGCGGCGACAGCTCGCTGCCGAGACCGTGCCAGGGGGTTTGGCCGACATAGGCCATTTTTTCGATGAGATGGGCCATGGTGATGACTCCTTGAGATGCAGGACGGCATAGCAGCTGCGCCAGGCGCAGCCACTGCCGAGAAAGGTCGAAGACGAATGAAGGGAGAGAAAGCGGCGGTCGATCAGACCGGCAGGTTGAAACGATGCCCGCATTCCAGGCAGAGGTTGTTGTGCAGCACATGGCGATCCAGCTTCTCGCCGAGCTGCGCGCCAAGGGCGCAGCCACCTGCACCGCCGGCCAGGCCACCGAGGATGGCTCCGGCAACCGTGCCCAGCGTCACACCGATCGGGCCGGCTGCCAGACCAACGGCCACAGCGGCACCGACCTGACTGCCGGTCAATGCAACGCTGGCACCGCGAGCAGCGCCTCCGGCGGCACCGACGGCGGCACCGATCTTCATCGCTGTACGCAGTGAGGCGATCTTGGGGGAACTGCAGAGGGGACACTGCAAGGACATGACGTAGATCTCCGTGAGAGGGATGTCATGACAGTGATGTGTGACTGAGATTTTTTGGAATGGGCTTCCCGCAGCCCTGCACAACTAGCGGTCCGCCACGGCCGGTTGCATGACCTCGTGAGGAACCGTGCCAAAATCTGGCGCAGTTTTTGAAACGGCGCCAATACGCCATCAGAATGCCACGCTCGGACAGTCTCTTGCGGAGTCGCTGGTTTCAGCCCCAGAAGTTGTTGCAGATCCGCTGCACCGCCGCATTCGCCGCGCGGCGGTCGAACAGCTCGGCATCGAATGCGCCGCCGGCCCAAGCCAGGGCCTCGCGGCCTGCGTCACCGAGCGGTTGCGCCTGGATGGCCTCGAGAAACGCCAGGTAGCCCGGCACGCCGCCGACGTCTTCGGGCGGGCAGGCACGGGCACCGTCGAGCACTTCGCACCAGCTGCCACTGGCGTCGCACGGCTCGACCTTTTCCACAGCGATCACGTGCTCCCAGGAATCGCCGAAGTCGTAGACATAGCGCAGACGGTCGCCTTCCTTGAGCAGGCGGCGCAGCTTGTACTTGCGGTCGTCCCGTGTCTCGAACTCGAAATCCGGGAAGTCGGGGTCAGGAGGCAGGTAGCGATGCAGGCCATCATTGAATTCGTGCAGATGGCTGCTGTGCCAGCCCATGGCGGCCTGGATGAAGTGATGCAGCTTGCGCAGCGTGCAGTCACCGCTGACCAGTAACCGGCGCCAGATCGGTGGGCTGAGGTGCAGGGGTTCAAGTTGCACGTGGAGGATGAAGTAGACGGAGGCGTTGCTCATGGCGATTCCTTGGCTCAAAGATCGTCAATGCGGTCGAGGAAATCCTGCCGCTCGCGCCAGATTTCCTGCACGAAGGGGTCAGTGACGCAGTACAGCCCATGTCCCCGGCGCATGATGATGTTGTCGTCGACCAGCTGGTTCACGACCGGCTGGATCTCCTCGATGCGGACTTCGCGCCCGACCTGCCTGGAGTAGGCAGCCGCCGCCTCAGCTGAGAACAGCCCGCGGGCATCGCCTTCCGTCGCCGCGATACGCCCGAAGATGGCCTTGGCCAGGCTGCCCAGCTGATCGACCTTCATCAGCTCGATATCGGCCGCCATGGAGCGCAGCGTGGCTGCGATGACCGGGAGCTGGGTATCCGGATCGCTCTCCGAAGGGGCGCCACTCAGCAGTTGCCGCAGCGCCTTGATCATTTCCTCCGGTCGGTTGCCCAACGTCTTGAAGGCCTGGGTGGCGACTGCCAAAGAAGGTAGCCGGCTGCTTTCCTGATGGGCCAACCGCTGCAGCAGGTGCTTGATGTAGTCCTCCCCCAGCAGTGGGAACGGGATGGAGGTTGCGCCGGCGAAGGCCTGATTGCGTCGTGCAGTCAGTTCACTGACCAGCGCCCGGTGCGAGCCGGTACCAATGAAGATGAAGTGGCCGGGTGTATCGGGACGCGGATTGATGGCATCCCGTGCCGCCTTGAGCGCGAGGAGCAGCTGCTGTCCTTCCTCGGACGTGATGGCATGCTGGACCTCATCGACGATCAGCACGATGTCGGTCTTGGCCTTGTCGACCACCTCGCTCAGCGCCTGAGCCAGTGTTGGCCCATCTTCCTTGCCGATGCTGTCCACCGTGAAGCCGAGCTTGAAGCCCAACGCCTCGATATCCAGGCCGCCGACACGCTTGAGCCGGTCCAGCAGGGCTGAAGAGGGCGTCTGCAGATCCTCGAGCGTCTGGCGGATAGCGGCATGCAGCAGCTTGCTCGGGCTGGTCAGCGTGTCGCTCCACAGGTCGACGTAGATGACCAGGGCACCGGCCTGCTCCAGAGCAGGAATAAGGTCGTTACGCAGGAAAGTGGTCTTGCCCGTGCGTCGTAGCCCCGAGATGAACAGCCCAGAGCGCAGGCCCTCATCGAGCACGCCTGGGTTGAGTAGCTGGCGGGCCATCTGAGCGGCCAGTTTGGGGCGTCGGTAGATGCTGCTCATCGTGGTTACCTATATTTATCAAAAACAGATAATTATTGATATCTCATAAAAACCCATAAAAAGCACTACCCGACCTCGCTGCACACCCCCGCTCCGGGGCAGACCACTCAGAACTCCGCCGACGTCAGCTGCTCAATGTGCCCCCCCAAACGCATCCAGGCATCGCTCATCTCAGCGATGTAGCTATGCCGCTGGTAGGTACGCTTCACCTTGTTTTCCTCGGTGTGGTTCAGGCAGCGTTCGGCAACCTCTGGCAGAACGCCGAGAGCCGTCATGAGCGTAGCGCCCGTTCTACGCAGGTCATGAGGTGTCCACTTTCCACCGGACAGCAACAAGGCCTGGGCTTTTGTGCTGCGCCGACTCATGGTGCCCTGCTCAGGCGAGCGCTGGCGATCTCCCAGCTGCTTGGTCACGGTCTTCGGGCATACCGGGCCGCTACCGTCAGTATTCGGATAGCACCAAGGGGTAGAGCCGTTGAGCTCCTGCACTCTCCTGAACTGCTTTACGGCGAACGGTGACAGCATGACGGCATGCGCTCTGCCGTTTTTGCTGTTTTCGGCAGGGATCAGCCAGGTGCCTTTCTCCCAGTCGATATGCTCCCAGCGTGCAGCCAATAGCTCGCCAATTCGGCAGCATGTTGAGAGTGCAATCCAGATTGCCGCTTCGGATGTGACCAGCAAGCCGGCCCCGGACACCTTCTGGACCAGCAGGCGGATCTCGTCCTCGCTCAACACTCGATCGCGCTCGACATCTTTACCGCCGATCTTGGCCTTCCGAATGCTGGCCGAGGGGTCATGCTCGATCAGGTCACGATCCACGGCAAAGCGAAACATCTGACGCATTAGGCTGAAGATCAGCTTGGCCATGCGATTGACGCCCCGGGCGAGCAGTGCATCGGTCACTTCAGTGATATGCCCCTTCTTCACGTCAGAAACCGCGAGATGGCCAATGACGGGAAGCACGTCCTTCTGGAACATGCGCCGGACTTCGGCACCCTCATCCTTACGGTTGATCAGGTCGACTCTGGCCCAGTGCTCGAAGAGGTCGGCAACGCTTTTACGGGCAGCCTGGCGTGCCTGCTCGGCTTCGGCGGCAGCCCTCTCTTCTGCCAGGCGTGCCAGCTCGGCATCGCGGGCAGCAATGCGTGCAGCCTCCTCGGCCTCGAGGTGCTCCCGCAGGTCGGTAATGCCACTCAGGTAAAGATCCGTCAGTTCTCGGGCGCGCAGACGGGCAGCCTTCAGGGTAAGGCCCGTGGTCCCGTCACGATCATAGGCCCCCAAAGGGAGTCGAATCCGCTTACCGGTCGAGTCCGTGTAGCGGTAGTAGAACAGGCGATCCCCGCCGGGAGTGATGCGTGCGATGAAGCGTCCATGCCCCTTGGGGGCTGACTCGTTCAGCCAGATATCCTTGTCCGACGGCTTGGTGCCCATCTGCCTGTCAGTGATTTCGCCCATGGCTTCTCCTCGTGACCGTTTGCCCAATCCCGTGACCGTTTGGTGACCGTTTGAGCGTAGCTTGAGGTGAATCCTAATGGATGACCGTGGACGACTGAAAGCCTGAAAGCCTTTATTTTCAAGGGTTTCAGCGTGATCAACGGAAATCAGGAGACAGTGGTAGACAGCTAATTACCCTTATGGGGTGCAAGGGGTAGAGTGTTCGAATCACTCCGTCCCGACCAAAATACCCTAGAAAATCCAAGCACTTACGGGCGCTTGGATTTTTTTATGCCTGTCTGTTTTTGGTGGTGATCGAAAATTAATCAGGCTGGTTGCCAATTGAGATTGGCTTGCTCACGCCTGCTGTCGGTTTGCTGTGCTGCCTGCGTGAACCGCTAACC
>CAZFFB010000072.1:0-8516 GCA_964517735.1 uncultured Pseudomonas sp. | reverse complement strand
AGACATCGACCCGGAAGCTGTCCGGATACTTCCTCAGCAGTGCCTGGGTGCCCTCGGAGAGCTTGTCCAGATGCTGGGCCATGTTCTGCGCGGTGATCTGCAGGACCGGCTTGTCCGCGGCGAACGGCTTGGACGGAATGTCGCCGACCTTGGCGGCCGAGCCGTCCACCTCCTGCTTGCCGGTCCAGGCCGGAATCGTGCCATCCGCATTGCCAGCCATCTCCCCGCCCAGCGGGTTGAGGGTCTTGCCCAGTGCGGCGGCCTCTTCGGCGCTGACTGCGGCCTGTACGCCTTGCGTGCCCATCAGTGCGGCAGCCAGTGCTGCCCACAAAGCCGTTTTCTTATGCATTGTTATCATCCTCGACCCAGGGATATTCGGACTTAGAAGGTGCGCTGTACGGAGAACGAGACAAAGTCACGGTCGCCGTGGAAGTTGTCATAGGAAAGCTCGGGCACCGCGGTGTCGTACTTGATGATCGAGCCGCTGGCGCCGTAGTAATGGGTGAAGCCGAGACTGGCTTGCCAGGTCTTCTGGTATTCCGCCTTGAGGCCGATACTGATATTGCCGCCATTTTCAGCCGGGAATAGTGCGCCGTTGACTGAGGAGCGGCCAAACAGCCCATAGCTCACCCCGATCGGCACCTGCAGATCGAGCCCCGGAGCCACCTGGAAATATTCCGGGGTGAAGATGAACTGCAACGCACCGGCGTCGCGGGTCGCCAGCGGGTCGAGCTGCGCTTTGTTATCGGTGATGCTCAGACGACGGTTGTAGGCGAACTCGCCAATGAACGAGGCGCCGTCCCACAGCGGGCTGGCCTCAAGAATGCTGATCGCCGACAGGTTCATGTGCAGGGTGCGGCCTTTCGGGAAGGCGGCATCGTCCCCCCCATCGATGACGCCATACCCGCCCGGCGCGATCACGGTATTGCCGCTGGCCACCAGCGGCATGTTGTCACGGAAGGAAATTTCCCCGGCAACGTTGGTTTCACCAACCAGGGTACTGAAGCTGAAGCCGATGGTGCGGATATCCTCGGCGTAGACCATCTCGTAACGGCCGGCATCCGGATACACGTAGAATTGCGGCATCTTGTCGTGGAACTGCGCCGCGTAGATGCCGTACTCGGTATCGCCGGAGCGGAACTTCAGCTGCACCCCGCCCTGCCCCGAATCACGGGCCTCGATATCCTCGGCACGGTTCACGGCAAAACCCGGACCGAGGATCAGCGTCTCGCCCCCCTCGTCGACGAAGTCGGCAAAGCTGAAGTAGCTGCCAGCCGCCGGCAGACGACTCTTGCGCCACTCGAGCTGGTAGTAGGCACCGATCGACACATCAGCATTGAGCTGCAGCTGGGCAGACACCTGACCGACCGGACGCAGGATTTCCTTGAACTGCGAATTGGGCACCGACAGCGCCTTGACCAGATCCAGCGAGGTCTGTGCCGCGGCGATACCGTTGGAGCCAAAGAACAGGCTCTCGCCATACAGCTGCGTGAAACGGCCAGCCTTGAGGTTGAGGTTCATGTCGCCCGGAGCGAAGCTGCCATAGACAAAGGCATCCAGCAGCTCGGCTTTGCGGCCATGCAGCTTCTCGGTGTCTCGAGTAAATTCGTCAGAGTCAACGCTACGGGCGTTGAGCAGTGCACCGCCAAGGGCACCGGGATTATCGTTGGACTGGTTGTAGACGTCGTCATACCAAGCCGCACCGCTCAAGCGCAGGCCATATTTTCGCTGGTAGCGCAGATCGAGCTCGGAGAGCAAATCAAGACGGTTGGAAATCAGGCCGCGGTCGAAATTGAGATCACCGTCGTTGGTATTGGCTTGCGGTCCGATGGAGTTGTCGGCGACGCGGGTGTCGGCATCACGCAGTCGCCAGGCAGCACTGTACTTGACGGTATTGTCCCACGACAGACGCAGATCCGGGTTGCCGGTATCAATCTGGAACGCCAGCGCCGGAGCGCCTGCTGACAGGCCGGCGATGGTAGCGGCTACGGCGAAGCACAGCTTCTTCAAATGAAACCTTGGCCGACGGGTACGGTTGCCCATGTCCTCATCCTCGAAATCGTTGTTGTTCTTGTATATTTCGCCCGGGTAGCGCGTGCCGGGATGCGCTGTCACCCGTCTTGCGTCTGCGGTGACGATTGACAAGCTATTGCCGCTAGGGATTACCGTCCAATACCATAAAAAGGCCAAGACAATACCTTTCAGGTATGAGCATTCCCACCCAGAGCAGGCGCCCCATGGACCTTCGTCATCTTCGTTATTTCATCGCCGTTGCCGAGGAGCAACACATCGGGCGGGCCGCTGCCCGCCTGCACATCTCCCAGCCGCCCCTGACCCGGCAGATCCAGCAACTGGAGGAGGAGCTGGGCGTGCAGCTGTTCATCCGCACGCCTCGCGGCATGGAACTGACCAGTGCGGGTGAACAGCTGCTTGAGGAGGCACGCAATATCCGCGCCCTGGTGGAGCAGGCCACCGAGCGTACGCAGCGTGCCGGCCAAGGCCAGCTCGGTCGGCTGGATATCGGCATCTTCGGCTCGGCCATCTTCGACATCGTGCCCAAGGTGCTGGCGGCCTTTCGCAGCGCCTGTCCACAGGTCAAGCTCGTCCTGCACAGCATGGACAAGAACGAGCAGATCGAGGCGCTGCGCCAGCGACGTATCAGCGTCGGCTTCAATCGAATCATCACACCCTTGCCGGACATCGCCGCCGAGCTGGTGACCACCGAATCACTGCTGCTGGCCCTGCCTGCCGACCACCCTCTGGCGGCACTGCCCGTCGTACCCTTCACCGCACTGGCCGAGCATCCCCTGGTGCTGTTTCCCACCGGCAGCAGGCCCAGCTTCATCGACCGGGTACTAGGCCTCTGCCAACAGGCCGGGTTCGTGCCACAAGTCGCACAGGAGGTCGGTGATGCCGTATCGGCGATCGCGCTGGTCGCCCACCGCTTCGGCGCCTGCCTGGTCAGCGAGTCCACCGCCGTGCTGAACCTGCAGGGCGTTGTTTACCGCCCACTGAGCGGTCTGCCGGAGGGTACACGGATCGATCTGAGCTGCATCTTCCGCCAGGATGACCACTCGGCGATGCTCGCCGCATTCCTTGATGTGGTGCGTGCCTACCGCGCCAGCGCCCGCAAAGTATCCATGCCTCGCTAACCCTGCACTGCGAGGAGGAAAACGACACGACAGCTCCAAGTACCGTCAAAAAAGCACGCGCAAACGCATAAAAACGCAAAACACCCAGGCTTTTGCTCTATATTTTGACACCCCTTTCTCCATCACGCTGGAGCCCACGCCCACCATGAGTTCCGATCACGTTTCAGGACGCAGCCAGGGTGGGCTGCGCGGCCTTGATCTGCATACCCGCGCGCTGCTGCAGGACGCCCTGCTGGATGCTGCTGTGGACGGCATCATCGCCATTGACGGGCACGGCATCGTGCAGCTGTTCAATCATGCCGCCGAGCTGCTGTTTGGCTACAGCGCCGACGAGGTGCTGGGCCGCAACATCTCCATGCTGATGCCCAAACCGCATGCCGAGCAGCACGACGACTACCTGCGCGCCTATGCCGGGGGCAAGCCGGCCAGCATCATCGGCATCGGCCGCGACGTCGAGGGGCGGCGCAAGAATGGCGAGGTATTCCCGATGCACCTTTCGGTGGGTGAGGCGCACACCGAGCAGGGGCGACTGTTCATCGGCATCTGCCATGACCTGAGCAGCTACAAGCAGGCACTGCTCAACCTGCGCAACGCCGAGCTGCGCTATCGCGACATCATCGAAAGCCAGACCGAGCTGATCATGCGTCTGGACGCACAGCTGCGCCTGACCTTCTGCAACCCGGCCATGGCCCAGTTCCTGGGCGAAAGCGAGGAGCAGATGCTTGGCAAGAGCCTGCTGGAGTTCATCCATCCCGATGACCGCATGCTGGTCAAGCGCCAGTTCGAGGCGCTGTTCAGCGCCCACCTGCAGCAGCAGCTGCAGGTACGCATGCGCTGCAGCGGCGGCGGTGGCGAGCGCTGGATCGACTGGCGCGTGCGTGCCCTGAGCACCGAAACCCGCGATGGCTGGGAGTTCCAGGGGCTGGGGCTGGACATCACCGAGCATATCCATGCCCGCGAGCAGGCACGCTTCCTCGCGGCCCACGACCCGCTCACCGGCCTGAGCAACCGTGCCAGCTTTGTCGAGAGCCTGCGCCTGGTGCTGGAACAGCAGACCGTGCGCCATGGCGCCCTGCTCTACATCAACCTCGATCGCTTCAAGCTGATCAATGAGGCGCTGGGGCAGAATGCGGCCGATCAGATCCTCAAGACCGTCGCCATGCGCATACGCAGTGCACTGTCGCGCCATGACCTGCTGGCGCGCCTGGGGGCCGATCACTTCGCCGTGCTGATCAGCGATGTCAGCTCGGCCGGCAGCGCCGCCACCGTCGCCCAGCGGGTGCTGGCGCGCCTCAACGCACCCTACATGACCCCCGCCGGCGCCTTCAACCTGACAGCCAGCATGGGGGTCAGCCTGTACCCGGAGGATGGCCACAACCATGAGCAGCTTCTGCGCAAGGCCGAGGCCGCCGTGCATGAGGCGAAGATCAATGGCCGCAACGAGCTGGTGTTCTTCAGCGAGCGGCTGAACGAGCAGCTGCACTCGACGCTGGAGCTGGAGCTGGGTATCCGCCATGCCCTGCATAATGACGGTTTTTCCCTGCATTTCCAGCCCAAGTATCACCTGGAAGATGGCCGCCTGCAGGGCATGGAGGTCCTGCTGCGCTGGTTCCATCCGCAGTGGGGCGCTGTGCCGCCGGCCCGCTTCATTCCGTTTGCCGAGGGGGTCGGACTGGCCCGCCCGATCGGCGAGTGGGTGGTGCGCCACACCTGCGCGCAGATTCAGGCCTGGCGTGCCCGGGGCCTTGAGGTACCGCCGCTGGCCATCAACCTCTCGCCCCAGCACTTCAATGAAGCCTCGCTGCGCGACTGGCTGGGCCAGGTGGTGGCCGAATACGACGTGCAGGCCACGCAGCTGGAGCTTGAGATCACCGAAGGAACGGCGCTGAGCAACACCGAGACCCTGCTCGATCGCATGCGCCAGCTGCGCGAGGCCGGGTTCAGCATTGCCATCGACGACTTTGGCACCGGCTATTCTTCCCTCAGTTACCTGACCCGCCTGCCGGCCACCACCCTGAAGATCGACCGGGCCTTCGTAAGCCGCATCCAGGCCGATACCCAGCATGATCCGGTGGTCGAGGCGGTGATTGCCCTCGGGCATTCGCTGGGCATGCAGGTGGTGGCCGAAGGGGTGGAGAATGCCGTGCAGGCCGCCTTCCTGCGCAGCAAGGGCTGTGATCTGGTTCAGGGCTATTATTTCGCCAAACCGCTGGATGCCGAGGCGGCCGCTGCGTTGCTGCAAGAGGCCACCGTCCTGTCCAATCATCACTGAGGAGGCGCCATGCACGATCACCAACCCCCTGCGCCGCCAGATGCCATACACGCCTGCCACACGCCGGGCCAGAGCCGTGCGGCCGATCCGGCCCTGCTCGGGCTGCTGCAGCAGGCCGTCGAGCAGTCCTTCAACTCGGTGCTCCTGACCGACGCGGGGTTTGGTCCGCACGGGCCGCGCATCCTGTACGCCAATCCGGCATTCTGCCGCATGACGGGCTATACATCCGAGGAGCTGCTGGGCAAGACGCCGCGCATTCTGCAGGGTCCGCTGACCGATCAGCAGGTGCTGCGCGAACTGGGCGCCTGCCTGAGCGAGGGGCAGCACTTCCAGGGTTCGACCGTCAATTACCGCAAGGACGGCACCCCCTACACGGTGGAGTGGAACATCTCGCCGATCCGCGACGCCCAGGGCCGCATCACGCATTTCGTCTCGGTGCAGCAGGACATCAGCGCGCTGCGCAGTGCCCAGCGCAGCGCGCAGCTGCTGGCCGATGCCCTGCATGTGTCCCAGGATGCCGTGTTCATCACCAACACCGATGGCCTGATCGAGTTCGTCAATCAGGGCTTTGAGATGATCACCGGCTACAGCAGCCGCGAAGCGCTCGGCCAGCGCCCGGCCATTCTCAGCTCCGGCGAGCATGGTCCGGCCTTCTACCGCCGGCTCTGGCACAGCCTCAAGGCCGGACAGACCTTCCGCGCCACCGTGACCAACCGCCACAAGCTCGGCCACCTGATCCACTGCGAGGAAACCATCACCCCGGTGCGGGATGCCAGCGGGGTGATCACCCATTTCGTCTGCATTGCCAAGGACCTGACCAGCCGGATCCATACCGAGCAGGAGCTGCGCCAGCAGGCCAGTCATGACGGCCTGACCGGCCTGCTCAACCGGCGGGCCGGCGAGCGCGAACTGGAGCGGGCCTTTGCCGCCCGTAGCGATGATGGCCTGCCCCTGTCGGTACTGCTGCTGGATATCGATCACTTCAAGGAAATCAATGACACCTGGGGGCACCCGGCCGGTGATGCCGTACTCAAAAGCGTCGCCCAGCTGCTGCGCACTCAGGTGCGTGGCACTGATCGGGTGGTGCGCTGGGGCGGCGAGGAGTTTCTGATCGTCCTGCCGCATTGCCCGCTGCACACGGCCCACAAGCTGGCCGAGCAGCTGCGGCTCTCGCTGGCCGGGACCCCTCAGCCTACGGTCGGCCAGGTCACGCTGTCGGTCGGCGCGGCGGAGATGGACGAACAGGAAACCCTCGCCGGTCTGGTCAGCCGCGCCGATCGCGCCCTGTACCGGGCCAAGAAGGAGGGTCGCAACCGTACCTGGTGTGCCCGCAGCAGCGGACCGCGCCGCGAGAGTCCACTCTGAAGCATCCACGCGAGAAGCGACTGGCCAGCACCCGCCAGGCTATCGCCACAGCTGCCGGCCCATGATGATGCACCCCTCGGTCTGCTGCCGCAGCCCTGAGCACACCGGCGGCGCTGCTCAGGCAGGCGCCTTGAGGGCCTTTCTGGCGTAGATGTCGTAACGGCTGGACTTGCCCTCCAGCGCATGGGACGGCCTGGGACCGTCGATGCATGGCGCCTTGCGCGGACGCTTGACCACCACCCGATGGCTGGCCAGCGCCAGCGCTGCAGCCAGCAGGGCCGGTGCATCCAGATCATCACCGACCAGCGGGCGGAACAGGCGCATTTCCTTCTTCACCAGCGCACTCTTGTCGCGGTGCGGGAACATCGGATCCAGGTAGATCACCTGCGGGGCTGCGCAGCTCCAGTGGGCCATCTGCTCGATGGCGTTGCCGGTCAAAAGCTGCATGCGGGCGGCAATCGGCGCCACTTCAGGGTCGCGGGCGGCACGCGCCAGGCCATCACTCAGCAAGGCGGCAACCAGCGGCTGGCGCTCGATCAGCAGCACCTCGCAGCCCAGACTGGCCAGCACGAAAGCATCACGGCCAAGGCCTGCGGTGGCGTCGAGGATGCGCGGACGAATCCCGCCCTGCACCCCTACCGCCTTGGCGATCATCTGCCCGCTCCCACCGCCAAAGCGGCGCCGGTGGGCACTGGCGCCCTCGACGAAATCGACCCGCACCGGCCCCGGTGCCTCCGGGGCCAGATCGACCAGCTGCAGCCCGTCAACACCGACCTGCAAGGCGAAGTCTGCTGCCTCCTCGAGCGGCAGGCCCAGCTGCTGCGCCCAGTACGCGGCAGTCTCGGCATGTTCGGGAGAAAGGGCTTGGACAGAGACACGCACCGCGCTGACGGACATCGGCAATACCAGAGAGGGAAACAGAAAGGGCCCCATTGTGCCAAAAGCCGCTCCTAAAGCCCTAATCATCCGGCCTGCTCAGGCAGTGGCGCCCGGCGGAGCAGCCTGGCGCAGAGCGCCCTACAGCAGATCCAGCTGGGCATGGCCCTCTGCGGCAGGCTCAGGCAGCGCTGCCAGGCCCGGCAGGCGCTGGCGCAGCCGCGCATGAAAATGCCGGGCCAGCGCGGGAGCCTGCAGGTTGTCCGGGGTGTGAAGGAAGACATGGGGCTTGAGGCCCGCCTCGATCCACTCGGCCACCTTCTCCACCCAGGGCGTCAGAAACGGATCATTGGCCAGCAGCTGCGGATGACCGATGAAGCGCACCTGCGGGGCCTGGCTGAAGGCCGCCGGGCGCAGCGGCAGGCGCGGCTTGCGGGCCTGTGCGTGCAGCACCGCCGCGCTGCGCTCGGTGGCGCTGAACAGTGCCCGCGAGTCCAGGCAGATGCGCTCCACGCCCAGACCATGCAGCAGGCGGTTGAGGGCGCGCTCCTCCTCACCCCGGGCAAAGAACGCCAGATGACGCACCTCAACGGCCAGAGCGGGTGCCGCCAGCGCCTTGATGAACGTTGCCAGCTCCGCCAGGCGGGCCGGCGAGAAGCGGGCCGGCAATTGCAGCCAGAGCGGCGTCACACGCGCCCCCAGAGGCTGCAGGAGCTCACGAAACGCGGCGGCCGCCGGCAGCTGCTGGCGCAGATCCTCGGCATGGCTGATGTCGCGAGGCAACTTGGCGCAGAAATGAAAGTCCGCCGGCATCTGCTGTGCCCAGCGCTGCAGGGTCTGCGGCGCAGGCC
>CAZFFB010000071.1:8227-8535 GCA_964517735.1 uncultured Pseudomonas sp. | reverse complement strand
GGCGACCATGGGAGGTACTGGCCGGATGGGCAATGGTGGTCTTGGTATCACCAAGATTGGTCGTGATCGAGATCATCCGCGTATTGTCGATCACGCGCCAGGCAGCCGCCTTGTCGCCCTTGACCTCGAAGCTGACCACCGCACCAAAACCGCTCTGCTGCTGGCAGGCCAGCGCATGCTGCGGATGGCTGGGCAGCCCGGCATAGTAGACACGCGCCACCTGTGGCTGGCACTCCAGCCATTCGGCGAGCGCCTGCGCGCTGGCACAGTGGGCCAGCATGCGCACCTTGAGGGTTTCCAGTCCCTTG
>CAZFFB010000071.1:0-8217 GCA_964517735.1 uncultured Pseudomonas sp. | reverse complement strand
AACAGCCAGGCGTTGAACGGGCTGAGGGTCGGCCCAGCGGTACGCAGGAAGCCGACCACCTCCTGCATTTCCCGGGCCCGTCCGGCCACCACGCCGCCCAGGCAGCGGCCTTGACCATCGATGTACTTGGTCGCCGAGTGGATGACAATGTCGGCCCCCAGCGCCAGCGGCTTTTGCAGTACCGGGGTGCAGAAGCAGTTGTCCACCGCAAGCCACGCGCCGTGGGCATGGGCGATGTCAGCCAGCGCGGCGATATCGACCAGTTCGGCCAGCGGGTTGGACGGCGACTCGACGATGAACAGCTTGGTATTCGGCTGGCAGGCTGCCGCCCAGGCGTCCAGATCAGCCAGCGGCGGATAGTCCACGGCGATGCCAAAGCGCTTGAAGTACTTGTCGAACAGGCTGATGGTCGAGCCGAACACGCTGCGCGAAACCAGCACATGATCGCCCGCGCTGCACAGGCTCATGACCATGGCAAGGATCGCCCCCATCCCCGAGGCAGTCGCCACTGCCTGCTCGGCGCCCTCAAGCGCAGCAATACGCTCCTCGAAGGTGCGCACGGTCGGGTTGGTGTAGCGGGAATAGACGTTGCCCGGCTCTTCGCCGGCAAAGCGCGCCGCCGCATCGGCGGCACTGCGAAACACATAGCTTGAGGTCATGAACAGGGCTTCGCCATGTTCACCCTCCGGGCTGCGCCGCTGACCGGCCCGCACCGCCAGGGTATCGAAGGCCGCCTCGCCAAGGTCACTGTCCAGCCGTCCGGCCTGCCATTCTTGAGTCATCTTGCTCTCCTCTTGCGGCAGGCCCGGACATCGCGCGGCCGGCTCTGCCGCCGATTGCAGGGCGCCTGCCTGGGCAGGCGCTTCCTGCTCGGTGGTCTTGCTCAGTTGTTATGCAGATCGATGATCGCGTTGACCGGTCCTGGCCCGGCCTTGGCCTGATCATTGCGGGCTGCATCAATACGCTGCAGGTACGCCTCGTTGACATCGCCGGTGACGTAGTTGCCGTCAAATACCGCACTGTCGAAACCGGCAATCTTGATCTTGCCGCCGCCGACCGCCTCCTTGAGATCCTCCAGATCCTGATAGACCAGCCAGTCGGTACCGATCAGCTCGCCGACCTCCTCGGTGCTGCGACCGTGGGCGATCAGCTCGTGAGCGCTGGGCATGTCGATGCCGTAGACGTTGGGGTAGCGCACCGCCGGGGCGGCGGAGCAGAAATAGACTTTCTTGGCACCGGCATCGCGGGCCATCTGGATGATCTGCTTGCAGGTGGTGCCGCGCACGATCGAGTCATCCACCAGCATGACGTTCTTGCCACGGAACTCAAGATCGATGGCGTTGAGCTTCTGACGCACTGATTTCTTGCGCGCGGCCTGGCCTGGCATGATGAAGGTGCGGCCGATGTAGCGGTTCTTGACGAAGCCCTCGCGGAACTTCACGCCAAGCCGGTTGGCCAGCTCCAGCGCCGAGGTGCGGCTGGTATCGGGAATCGGGATGATCACGTCGATATCGTGATCCGGACGCTCGCGCAGGATCTTCTCGGCCAGCTTCTCGCCCATGCGCAGACGCGCCTTGTAGACCGATACGCCGTCCATGATCGAGTCCGGACGCGCCAGGTAGACGTATTCGAAGATGCACGGCGAGAGCGCGGGGTTCTCGGCGCACTGGCGGGTGTGCAGCTGGCCTTCGGGGGTGATGTACACCGCCTCGCCCGGCGCCAGGTCACGGATTACGGTGAAGCCGAGCACGTCAAGGGCGACGCTTTCCGAGGCGATCATGTACTCGACACCACTGTCGGTATGGCGCTGGCCAAATACGATCGGGCGGATGCCATGCGGATCACGGAAACCGACAACGCCATAGCCTGTGATCATCGCCACCACCGCATAGCCACCACGGCAGCGCTGATGCACGCCGGAAACGGCGGCGAAGATGTCATCGGCAGAGGGCTGCAGCTTGTTGCGCACCGCCAGTTCGTGGGCGAACACATTGAGCAGCACTTCCGAGTCGGAATTGGTGTTGATGTGCCGAAGATCCGACTCGTAGATTTCCCGTGACAGCTGATCGACGTTGGTCAGGTTGCCGTTATGCGCCAGGGTGATGCCATAGGGCGAGTTGACGTAAAACGGCTGGGCCTCGGCCGAGCTTGAGCTGCCCGCTGTCGGATAGCGCACATGGCCGATGCCGATATTGCCGATCAGCCGCTGCATGTGCCGGGTGTGGAACACGTCGCGTACCAGACCATTGTCCTTGCGCAGGAACAGGCGTCCGTCATGACTGGTCACGATGCCAGCAGCATCCTGGCCGCGGTGTTGAAGAACCGTAAGGGCATCGTAGAGCGACTGATTGACGCTCGACTTACCCACCATACCAACGATGCCACACATGCGACGCCACCCCTAGAAAGTCAGGTTAAAGCGGAAGGGCCGCGCGCCCCGGAAGGTGCGCGGCTGCCGCCGAGGAGTCAAAGAAACCCAGAAGCTGGGTCTTCGCCCACTCGGCGATCATCAGAAATTCGGGCAGCAGCACCGATTGCTGCCACCAGGGATCCTGCTGGACCGGTGCCAGATTGAGCAGGCCGACCAGCACGACTACGATCAGCGCACCACGGGCGAGGCCAAACAGCACGCCCAGCAGACGGTCTGTACCGCCAAGCCCTGTGGCCTGAACCAGCAGGCCAAGCAGATGGGTCACCAGCGCCCCGATCATCAGGGTCAGCACGAAAAGGATCGAGCGGGCAGCAATCGCGCGGGCCGAGGGCAGTTCGATATAGGACGTCAGGTACTCGGCCAGTGCCGCACCGTACAACCAGGAGATCGCCCCGGCTGCCGCCCAGACACACAGTGACAGCGCCTCTTTGATGAACCCGCGGCTCAGGCTGAGCAGCGCAGAGACACCAATCAGCGCCAGGATCACCCAGTCGGTCCAGTTGAATGCCACGATCCCGTCTACCTGCCAGCAGGAAAAAGAGCGCGGATTCTAGCAGAGCGCACCAAGGCGAGTCAGCCAGGATGCTCAGCGCGTCTCAGGCTGGAAACGCACGATCATCGGTTGCACCTTGAGCTGCGTGCCCAGGCGCGCGGCGATGCGCTCGGCCTCAGCGCGCTGCAGCAGCGGCCCGACCAGTACGCGATGCAGGCCATCCCCGGAGCGCAGATAGGCGTTGTAACCCTGGCGGCGCAGACGCTGCTGCAACTCCCGGGCGCGCTCAAGGTTCGAAAGCCCCGCCAGCTGCACCGACCAGCTGACCGGCAGCCCTGCCTCATCCAGCTGACTGCCAGGCGGTATCGCCGCGGCCGGCGCAGGCTCTGACGCACCGGCAGACGGCACCGACGTACTGGCCAGCGCTGGCGCAGCAGGCGGCGCCGGGACGCTCACCTCGACGCCGCGCGGGCGGTCCTCACGGCTGAACAGCATGGGCAGGAAGATCGCCGCCAGGGCCAGCAATACCACGGCACCGACAATGCGTTGTTTCAGGCGCTCGTCCAGCAGAGCCATCCGTTGTCCTCTCAAGGGTTGGGGCGCTTACGAGCGCCCGTTGAGCCAGCTCAGTGCCTCGGCGACGGCGTAGAAAGAGCCGAACACCAGGATCTCGTCCTCCTCGCCGGCCAGTGCGCATTGTGCCTGCAGCGCCTCTTGCAGCGATGGCCAGGCACTGACCCTGGCGCCCTGCGCCTGCAGCGCCTCCTCCAGGGAGGCTGCACTGCGACTGCGTGGCGTGGGCAGCAGCGCCACCGCCCAGTGCGCGATCAAAGGCTGCAAGGGGGCAAGCACGCCGGGCAGATCCTTGTCGGCGAGCAAACCGAACACCGCCAGACGCTGCCCCCGCGGCGGGCGCTGCTGCAGGCGCCGCGCCAGATACTGGGCCGCGTGCGGATTGTGGCCGACATCCAGCAGCAGCTGCAGCTGCCGCCCTTGCCAGTCGAGCGAGCGCCGCTCCAGCCGCCCGCTGACCCGCGCCTGCTGCAGGCCTGCACGCAGCAGGTCTGCCTCCCAGGGCTGGCCCAGCAGCGCATAGGCCTGCAGGGCCAGGGCAGCATTTTCCTGAGGCAGATCAAGCGGTGGCAGATCCTCAAGCGCCACCGCCTGCCCGGCCGCATTCTCGCCCCGCCAGGACCAGGCATCCGCCGTTTCACGCAGATCAAAGGCCATGGCACGCCGATACAGCGGACAATCCAGACGCGCCGCCTGCTCGACCAGCGGTGCGGGTGGGTCCAGATCGCCGCACAGGACCGGTCGGCCCGCACGGAAGATGCCGGCTTTCTCGAAGGCCACACTGTCGCGGCTGTCGCCCAGAAACTCCACGTGATCGATGCCGACACTGGTGACAATCGCCAGATCGGCGTCAATCAGATTGACCGTATCAAGACGACCGCCCAGGCCGACCTCCAGCACCAGCGCATCGAGCCGGTCACGGGCGAACAGCCAGAAGGCTGCCAGCGTGCCCATCTCGAAGTAGGTCAGCGAAATCTCGCCACGCGCCGCCTCGACAGCCTCGAAGGCGGCGCACAGCGCCTCATCACTCGCCTCGCCCTCCGCCAGCTGCACCCGCTCGTTGTAGCGCAGCAGATGAGGCGAGCTGTAAACCCCGACCCGCAGGCCGGCGCGGCGCAGCAGACTGGCCAGCAGTGCGCAGGTCGAGCCCTTGCCGTTGGTACCGGTGACCGTGATCACCCGGGGCGCCAGCGTCCCCAGTGCCAGGCGCTCGAGCACCTGGCGCGAGCGCTCAAGACCCATGTCGATGGCGACCGGATGCAGCTGTTCGAGATAGCTCAGCCAGTCGGCGAGCGAGCGTTTCATGCTTCGGCAGATTCGACGTTGCACACCAGCGGGCTCGGCTGATGGGTCAGCTGGGCCAGCAGGGTCGCCAGACGTGCGCGCAGTTCGCCGCGCGGGATGATCATGTCGATCGCGCCGTGCTCAAGGAGGAATTCACTGCGCTGGAAGCCTTCCGGCAGCTTCTCCCGGACGGTCTGCTCGATCACCCGCGGGCCGGCAAAGCCGATCAGCGCGCGCGGCTCGGCGACATTCACATCCCCAAGCATCGCCAGACTGGCAGTCACGCCACCATAGTCCGGGTCAGTCAGTACCGAAACAAAGGGGATGCCCTCTTCCCGCAGTCGGGCGATCACTGCCGAGGTCTTGGCCATCTGCATCAGCGAGATCAGCGCCTCCTGCATGCGCGCACCACCGGAGGCGGAGAAGCAGATCAGCGGGCAGTTGCGCTCCAGCGCCACATTGGCCGCCCGCACGAAGCGCTCGCCAACAATCGCCCCCATCGAGCCACCCATGAACGAAAATTCAAAAGCCGCCGCGACCACGGGCATGCCGAGCAGGTTGCCGCTCATGGCCACCAGGGCGTCCTTCTCGCCGGTATCCTTCTGCGCGGCACTCAGGCGGTCCTTATACTTCTTGCTGTCACGGAACTTCAGACGGTCGACCGGCTCAAGCTCGGCACCGATTTCCTCGCGCCCCTCAGCATCCAGGAAGTAATCGAGGCGGGTACGGGCGCCGATACGCATGTGGTGGTCGCACTTGGGGCAGACATCGAGGGTCTTTTCCAGCTCCGGACGATAGAGCACCGCATCACAGGATGGGCACTTGTGCCAGAGCCCTTCGGGAATCGTGCTCTTTTTCACCTCGGAACGCATGATCGAGGGGATCAGTTTGTCTACCAGCCAGTTGCTCATGCTCTTGTTCTCCGTGTGCCCGGGGCGGCGCCAGTGCCATCCGCGAGCGAATACATCGTTGTGCCGCAGCCAGAGCACACCCCCGTGAAGACGGGCGGCGCGCCCTGCTGCGCCCCTGCTGCGCACGGCCGGGCCGTCGCGCGAAAATTGCTGCCGCCAGATGCCTGCATCCCCTGCACGCTGCCGGATCATGGACGGTGGCAGCCGGCAGCCCGTCACATGCCAGGCTCAGCCAGAGCGCACCGCGGCGAGAAACGCCCGGACCTTGTCGGCATCCTTGCGCCCCTTCTGCGCCTCGACACCGCCACTGACATCCACAGCCCAGGGACGCACCTGAGCGATGGCCTGCGCCACGTTGTCCGCCGTCAGACCGCCGGCCAGCACGATCGGGCACGGCGGCTGCGCCGGCACCTGCGACCAGTCAAAGCGCTCGCCGGTACCGCCCGGAATACCCGGCACATAGGTGTCCAGCAGGATGCCGGCGGCACTGGGGTACCGGGCACACTGCGCGGCAATGTTCTCGCCGGGGCGCACCCGCAACGCCTTGATATAAGGACGCCCGTGCCCTTCGCAGTCCGCCAGGCACTCATCGCCATGAAACTGCAGAAGGTCCAGCGGCACCGCTTGCAGCACCTCGGCGATCGTCTCGCGCGTGGCATTGACGAACAGCCCGACACTGGTCACGAACGGCGGCAAGGCCGCCACGATGCGCCGGGCCTGATCGATCTCTACCGCCCGCGGACTCGGCGCCCAGAACACCAGACCGATGGCATCGGCTCCGGCCTGCGCGGCTATCAGAGCATCTTCGATGCGGGTAATCCCGCAGATCTTGCTGCGCACTACGGCCAACGGAGCGCTCCTCGACACGAATGAGGCAGCGATGGTAACAAAAGCGTCCGAGCATCAGCCAGTTCGGGACATGCCTCAGTCATCGAGCATCGACAGGAAGTGCGGCCCCAGATAACGCTCCGGCAGCGTGAACCGGGACGGGTACTCGACCCGCACCAGATACAGTCCGTAAGGATGGGCGGTCACGCCGCCGGCACGCCGATCGCGCGCCTCCAGCACCTCACCGGCCCACGACGGCTCGCGCTCCCCTGCCCCGATAGTCATCAGCAGCCCGGCGAAATTGCGCACCATGTGGTGCAAAAAGGCATTGGCACGCACATCCAGCACGATAAAGCGTCCATGCTCGATGACCTCCAGGTGATGCACGGTCTTGATCGGTGACTTGGCCTGACACTGCACGGCGCGAAACGAGGTGAAGTCGTGGCTGCCGACCAGCAGGGCCGCCGCCTCACGCATGCGCGAGATCTCTAGCGGACGGTGATTCCAGGTGACTTCCTCGGCCATGTGGGCCGGGCGTACCGGATCGTTATAGATCACATAGCGATAACGACGCGCCACCGCCGAGAAGCGCGCATGAAAATCGTCAGGCATCGGCTGTGCCCAGGTCACGCTGATGTCGGCCGGCAGATTGGCATTGGCGCCCATCACCCAGGCCTTGAGCGGGCGCTGCACCGGCGTATCAAAATGCACCACCTGCCCGCTGCCATGCACCCCGGCATCGGTGCGCCCGGCACACATCACACTGATCGGTGCGGCGGCGACCTTGCTCAGCGCCCGCTCCAGCGCCTCCTGCACAGAAGGCACACCCGCCTGCTGGCGCTGCCAGCCCCGGTAGCGGGTGCCCCGGTACTCGACCCCCAGCGCCATGCGGATGTACCCGGACGGTGTACAGTGCATGGCCTCAAGCCCTGCTGCCTGCTCAGTCACAGCCAGCTCCCAGCAGGCGTTCGGCCAGACGGACGAGGTGTGCGGCGGCACCACTGCGCACGCTGTCGGCCGTCAGCCACAGCGACAACTGACAGGGATCTTGCAGGCCCCGGCGTACACGCCCCACGTAAGTCAGCGCCTGTCCCGTCGCATCCTCCACGGCGCTCGGCCAGTCCTGTGCATCGACATACTCCAGCTCAGGGGCCGCTTGCAGCGCCGCCCGGACCGCCGGCAGATCAACCGGCTGCGCGCACTGCAGGCTGAGCACCAGGCTGTCGGAAAAAAACACCGGCGCCTGCAGGCACGTCACGGCCACCGGCAGCGTGGCAAAGCCCGGCAGCTGCGCCAGCTCAGTCACCAGGCGCTGCTCTTCCTGATTGTGCCCATCCTGCTCGGCACTGCTGGAGGCGAGCAGATTGAACGCCAGCTGATGCTCGAACACTTGCGGTTCCACCGGGCGCGCATTGAGCAGCTGTGCAGTCTGGCGGGCCAGCTCCTCAACGCCCTCGCGGCCACGGTGGGCGGCGGCCAGAGCGGCTGTCACGTGCAGCCAGCGGATGTCCAGCAGCCCCTGCAAAGGCGCCAGCACATCCGCCAGTGCCACCACTGCCGGCAACGGACTGCGCACGGCCCTCGCCAGCTCGCCGCCAGCCGCCGCCAGCGCACAGGGCAGCGGACTGCGCCCATCCAGCTCGATCAGCCGACAGCCAGCCGCTTCGATGGCTGCACGCTGTGCGGTGCTCAGCGCC
>CAZFFB010000070.1:4916-8681 GCA_964517735.1 uncultured Pseudomonas sp. | reverse complement strand
GGCGAGGCATAGCACTCGGCGTCCAGCAGGCCAACGTCTTGCCCAATCAGCGATTGCCAGCGCCACGACAGAGGGTTAGCGTGGCGCCATGGGTACCTGACAGCCCCATCCTCGCGGAGACTGCCATGCGTCGCTTACGTTTTCTTCTCGGCCTGCCCCTGCTGTTCGCCGGTATCGGCTCCCTGCAGGCTGCCGACACCCTGAGCCTTGAGGGCAGCCTGCCGCCGCTGCGCGGCAAGCAGGCCATCGATCTGCAACAGTTCGCCGGCAAGCCGTTGGTGGTGGTCAATACAGCCAGTCATTGCGGCTTCACCGGCCAGTTCGAAGGGCTGGAAGCGCTCTACCAGCGCTACAAGGGCATGGGCCTTGAGATGCTCGGCGTACCGTCCGACGACTTCCGCCAGGAGGCGGACAGCGCCGAGGAGACAGCCACTGTCTGCTTCGTCAACTATGGTGTCACCTTCACCATGGCCGCAGCACAGCCGGTGACCGGGAGCAGTGCCATCCCGCTGTTTCGCCAGCTGGCCGCCCAGAGCGGCCCGCCGCGCTGGAACTTCTACAAGTACGTGATCGACCGGCGCGGCAAGGTTGTCGCCAGCTTCTCCAGCCTGACCCGCCCGGATGATGCCAAATTGATCGCAGCCGTGGAGCAGGCCATCGCCTCGCAGCCCTGAGCCTGACGGCGACCTGTCGCAGATCAGCACCTGCGGCAGGTCCTGGTACTACACTGCTTCCATGCGCCCCACAAGAGCCGGACCTTGATGAGCAAAAACGATGGTTTTGCGGACGTCGGCAAGACGGCCGTGATGCAGAACATTCAGGGCACCATGCAGTTCCTGCTGCGCTATGCCCCCTTCAACCAGATGGAGCTCAGCCACCTGGCACAGATGGTCGAGCAGTGCCGGCTGCGCTTTTACGCCGCCGGCGATCCGGTGGTCGGCCCTGACGATGGCCGTATCGAATATGTCTACATCGTCAAGCAGGGTCTGGTGCTCGGCCAGCGGCCCAGCCTGGTCGGCGCGGACATGGAAACCACCCATGAAATCGCCCCGGGCGAGTGCTTCCCGGTAGCGGCGATGGTCAGCGAGCGGGCCACACGCACCCACTACATGGCCGCCGAGGACACCTTCTGCCTGCTGCTCAGTCGCAGCGCCTTCGCCCACACCTATCACCAGTCCGAGGCATTTCGTGATTTTGCCCTGCGCGGCGTGAGCAGCCTGATGGGCCAGGCACAGCAGCAGGTGCAGCTGCAGGCGGCAGAAACCCTTGGCGCGCAGTATTCGCTGGAAACCCGCCTGAACATCCTCGCCGCCCCCAACCCGATCAGCTGCCGCCGCGGCATCCACCTGCGCGAGGCCGTAAAGCTGATGCACGAGCATCATGTCGGCAGTCTGGTGATGGTGGATGAGCGGCATTATCCGATCGGCATCTTCACCCTGCGCGACCTGCGCCGGGTGATCGCCGACGGCAGTGGCGATCTTGCACAGCCGCTCGATGAACTGATGACCCGTGATCCGGTACACCTGCCGCCCACCGCCACTGCCTTCGATGCGGCGCTGACCATGACCCAGCACCAGATCGCCCATATCTGCGTGGTGGAAAAAGGCCAGCTGGTCGGCGTGCTGTCCGAGCGTGATCTGTTCTCCCTGCAGCGGGTCGATCTGGTGCATCTGGCGCGCACCATCAGCGCGGCCAGCCGGGTCGAGGTGCTGATCGGACTGCGCGAACAGATCGCCCATCTGATCGACAACATGCTCGCCCATGGCGCCAACCCGGCACAGCTGACCAACATCATCACCCTGCTCAACGACCAGACCGTGACGCGGGTGATCGAGCTGATGATTGCCGAGCATGGTGATCCGGGAGTGCCCTTCACCTGGCTGGTATTTGGCAGCGAGGGCCGCCGCGAGCAGACCCTCTACACCGACCAGGACAACGGCATCCTGTTCGAGGCCGAGTCGGCCGATGAGGCCGAGCAGTGCCGGCAGCGCCTGCTGCCACTGGCGCGCAAGATCAATGAGGCACTCGATCGCTGCGGTTTTTCGCTGTGCCGGGGCAACATCATGGCCAGCAACCCGGACCTGTGCCTGTCACGCCGGGAGTGGCTGCGCCGCTTCAGCGGCATCATCCAGAGCCCGACAGCCGAAAACCTGCTGCACTCGACCATCTACTTTGACCTTCGCCCGGTCTGGGGACCGACCGAAGGCTATCAGCAGCTCAGTGATGCGCTGCTGAAAATGATCGAGGGCAACCCGCTGTTCCAGCGCATGATGGCCAGCAATGCCCTGCGCCATCCCCCGCCCATCGGCCGGCTGCGCGACTTCATCGTGGCAAGCCGCGGCGCCGACAAGGACACTCTCGACCTCAAGGTCGAGGGCGTGATGCCCTTCGTCGAGGGGCTGCGCATCCTCGCCCTGGCCCATGGCATCCGCCAGAGCAATACGCTGGAGCGCCTGCATCTGCTGGGCGAGCGTGGCGTACTCAAGGTCAAGGATATCGGCGCCTACGAGGAGGCCTATCACTTCATCCAGCTGGTGCGCATGCAGCTGCACCAGCGCCAGCAGCGCGCCGGGCAGCCACTGAGCAATCGCCTGGACCCTGACACCCTCAACGAGCTGGATCGGCGCATCCTGCGCGAATCCTTCCGGCAGGCCCAGCGTCTGCAGTCGAGCCTGAAAGTGCGGTATCAGCTATGAGCCTGTTCAGCCACTTGATCGCCCGCCTGCAGCGCCACCGCCTGGAACTGGATGAAGACCAGCGCCGACGCCTCGACGCCCTGCCGCCCGCCCCGTCACTGGACGGCACACTGGATACCCAGCGCTTCGTGGTGCTGGATCTTGAGACCACTGGCCTCAATCTCAGTCGCGACATCGTCATCTCGATCGGTGCAGTGACCATCGAGGCCGGTGCCATCGACATGGCTCGCCAGTTCGAATGCACCCTGCGCCGCCAGGTCAAGGTCAACGAGGCTGTACTGATCCATGGTATCGCCCCCAGCGAACTGGCGCGCGGCGAGCCGCCGGCCGAGGCGCTGCTGAGCTTTCTGGAGTTCGCCTCTGACAGCGTGATGCTGGCCTTTCACGCGCCCTTCGACCAGCGCATGCTGGCCCGCGCGCTGCAGAAGGAGCTGGGCTATACCCTGGAACACCCGTTCCTGGATGTCGCAGACCTTGCGCCGATGCTGTTCCCGGAGGTCCTGACCCGCCGCGGCGGACTCGATCACTGGATGCAGCACTTTGGCATCGACATCGCTCAGCGCCATCACGCCTCCGCCGATGCCATGGCCACCGCAGAAATCGCCCTGATCCTGTTCAACCGCGCCCAGCGCATGGGCATCGAGCGGGTTGGTGAACTGGCCGAGCGGGTGCGCTACTGGCAGCGGACCCGCCAGGCCTCGCTCAACTCGATCTGAGGCGCGGGGCGCCTTCGACTCCAGCCGCGCAGCGCCCCTTCAGCGGTTGAGGTGATAGCGCAGCGCCAACAGCTTCTTGAAATCCTTGACCACATGCAGGGCATCTCGCAACAGGTCACGCTCGAGCTTGTTGAGCCGCTGCAGGTCAAGGGCATTGGGCGTGCGCTCTGCCGCGCTGTCACTGCCCAGGCGCTCGATCTGCTGGGCCAGGCGCAGCTGAATGAAGATCGACAGTGCCTCGCCCAGATTGTCCCCCAGACTGCGCTCAAGGCGTCCCATGGCCACCAGCGCCTCGATGCGCTTGAAGGTATTGGTCTCCAGGATCCGCTGCTCCAGCGCCATGGTGCGGATGC